>JAGVUW010000001.1 GCA_019136035.1 Verrucomicrobiota bacterium
CCACCGTAACGGCCGCTGGCATCTGCTCTTCCCCCACAGTGCCCCAGCTTGACGAACCCCACGGCGCACGGCCAGCACCGAGGACACTACCCTACGGAACGGACATGCGCCCGAACCGCCCGCCAGCGGTTGCAGGCCCATCGTCGTGCCATCGGCCCCGGAAAGCAAAGGGGCCAGCAGGTGACTACTGGCCCCTTTTGTGCTTGGATTGGTGGAGCTGAGGGGATTCGAACCCCTGGCCTATACGTTGCGAACGTATCGCTCTAGCCAACTGAGCTACAGCCCCGGCGTCGTGGATTTCCGACGAGGCATACCTTAGCCTTGGCGCGGTCTGTTTCAAGGGTGCGGCGCGCGGTTTTGTGGCCCGCCGGCGGGGCTCGCCCTGGGATCGCCACTCTCCTGAGTGGCTCCGGTTCTGCCAATCGGGAGGATTGGCGCGCCCGGGCGGTCCACGGGCGGCGCCGCGGACCTACTCGCCCACGCCGGCGCGGCGTGGACAGGGCGTGTGTGAGCCGCTACGGTGATGGCGGCGACGCCGGTCTGCCCGGCGGGCGTCCCGACGTCGGCGACCGTGTCAGCCGGTGTCGATGTCACGTGTGTCTGTGTGACCGTGGTCCTTCAGAGAGAGTCCTGCTCATGTCAACGCTCCATCTTCCCGGCTGGATCGACCTGCAGGTCAATGGCTACGCCGGTGTGGACTTCCTCGATCCCGCGACGCATGTCGACGACATCCTAGGGGCGGCCGAGGGCCTTCGTCAGCGCGGCACGGCCGGCTTTCTGCTGACCGTGACGACGCATCGCCGCGAGGCCCTCGAGGTGACCGTGCGTCATGCCCGCGAGGCGATGGACCGTCAGGGTCCTGACGGCCCCATCCTCGGGATTCATCTCGAGGGTCCCTTCATCTCGCCTGAGTATGGCTATCGCGGCGCCCACGATGCCGACTGCATCATCCCGCCCGACCTAGAGTGGTTCCGCAAGCTCCAGGAGCTCGCCGGCGGGGCCATCCGTCTGGTGACTCTGGCGCCGGAGCTGCCGGGGGCGCTCCCCTTCATCGCGGCGGTTGCCGACGAGACGGTGGTCTCGCTGGGGCATGCCAATCCCGACTACGCGACCCTGCGCCGGGCCATCGACGCCGGCCTGCGGGCGGTGACCCACTTCGGCAACGGCTGCCGTCCGGAAATGAACCGCCACGACAACATCCTCATCCGCATCCTGGCCTGCCCCGAGCTGAACCTCTGCTTCATCCCGGATGGCCAGCACCTGCCGGAGCCCTTCCTGCGGATGCTCCTGCAGTCGGTCCCACCGGCGCGTCTGGTGGCGACCAGCGACATGGTGATGTACTCCGGGATGGCCCCGGGGATCTACGAGCGCCACAACCAGCGCATTCGCCTGCGCGAGGATGGCCGTCTCTGCCTGGCCGACGACGAGAAGCTGCTCTACGGCTCGGTCAGCCTGCTCGCCGACTGCATGAACCACCTGGCCAGTCTGGAGCATCTGAGTCCGGAGGCCATGATCGAGGTCGGCTTCGACAATCCCCTGCGCCTGATCGGCGTGGACCCGGCCGCCTGGCGGCGGCGCACGCCGCATGTCCGCTGGGACGAGGCGACAGGGCGCTTCGTCGGCTGCTGACCGTGACGACCGCGGGCCGCCGCCGCGAGGCGGTCGTGCCGGGTGACCCGGACGACCCCGGGAGGGCCACAGCCACCATGAATGCCGCCGCGCCATCCGCCAGCCACGCTGCCTGGCCCGCCGAGGGCTACCTCCTTGGCCTCGACATCGGCGGCAGCAAGTGCGCCGTGCTGGCGGGCACTCCCGCGGGCGTCGTTCTGGAGCGCCGCGCCTGGCCGTCGCGGGCCGAGCGCGGCCCCTCGGCCATGCTGGCGGAGATCCACGCGTACGCCGCCGAACTGGCCGGGCCGCACGGCCCGCCGCGGGCTGTCGGTGTGGCCATCGGGGGGCCGCTCGACGCCGCCGCGGGGGTCGTGCACAGCCCGCCGAACCTGCCGGGCTGGGACGGCATCGAGCTGCGACGGCTGCTCGAGGAGCGCTGGGGCTGTCCGGTGGGCGTCGAGCACGACGCCGCGGCCTGCGCCCTGGCCGAGGTCCTCTGGGGCGGCCATGGCCAGCCGTGCCGGCTGGCGTACCTGACCTGCGCCACGGGCTTCGGCGTCGGCCTGGTCATCGACGGGGTGCCCTACTACGGGGCGCGCGGCCGCTCGCCCGAGATCGGGCATGTCCTCCTCGACCCCGATGGCCCCGAGGCCTTCGGGATCCGCGGCTGCGCCGAGGCATTCTGTTCGGCGCGGTCTCTGGGCCGGATCGCGTCGTGGAAGTACCCGGCGCGCTGGCCGGTGCCGCCGGAACCGCAGGGGCTTCAGGCCCTGGCGGCGGCCGGCGATCCCGATGCCGCTGCGGTCGTGGCGGTGAATGCCGCCATGACGGGCCGCGTCTGTGCCCTCCTGGCAGACCTCTTCCATCCCGACCGGATCGTCCTCGGCAGCCTGGCGCGCTACCTCGGGCCGTCGTGGGTCGAGGCGGTCCGCCGCGAGTGTCGTCGTCTGGCCCTCCCGGACGCCGCGGACGACGCCGTCATTGCGCCTGCCAGCCTTGGCGAACGCCTGCAGGACCTCAGCGCCCTGGCCGCGGCGCAGCGCGCCCTGGCCGCGGCAGCCCCCTGACGGCGGCGCGCGGCGAGGCGGGACGCCTCGTGGCGGGAGACGGGGAAGGGGAGTTTTCTGGCCAAGCCGCCAAGAGCGCCAAGAAGAGGGGAGGGGTAGAAGAAGGAAGACGGCCAGGAAGGGGCGACTGTCTCGCCGCGAGGCGCAGGGCGTCACTACTGATCGCCCTGAACTCTTCTGTAGCGCGCCCCGCACGACCTTTGATCTTCGGCAACCGTCCGGCTTGCGGTGCGACGAACGTCAACCGTCCGCTGGGGCGCGGTCTTCAGGCCAGCGTCGGTGCTTGTCCTGAGTCACCGACGAAGCGTTTCTCGAGGATAGGGAATTGAACCACGAAAGGCACGGAAAGCACGAACGAGAGGACACTCGGAGAGGTGAGAGCGCGACGGCATTGCGTCCGGCGCCCGGCGGCGTGCCCGTCAGGCCTCTCTGATCCTATCCTCTCCTGTTCGTGTCTTTCGTGCTTTTCGTGGTTACTGATCGTCTCGGGACTTCCCTGGACCGCCACGACCGGCTGGCGACCTCGGCAACCTTCCCGACTGTAATGCAACGATCAGCAGTAGGAGGGCGTGGCGTTCGACCGCGGCTTCGTGGTGCCCAGTGGCCGGTCAGCGCGCCCCCTTGTGTCCCTTGTGTCCCTTGTGTCCCTCTCCCGGCCGGCGCTGGTGCCCGCGCTGCCGCCTGACCACTTCACGCGGCTCATGGCGGCAGGCGTGAGGTGCGCCGGCCGCCAGCGCGGCTACATTAGGGCGACGGTTGCGGTCGGCGCCGTCGTGGAACCCAGGGTCCGATGAATCTCTTCGATCACGCCCGCGAGGAACGCCTCAAGACCGAGCAGCCCCTGGCTGCCCGGATGCGTCCGCGGACCCTGGAGGAGTACGTCGGCCAGGACCACATCCTGGCGCCCGGGCGGCTGTTGCGGCGTGCCATCCAGGCCGACCGCATTGCCTCGCTGATCTTCTACGGTCCGCCCGGCACCGGCAAGACGACCCTGGCCAGCGTCATTGCCAACGCCACCGAGTCGTGGTTCGAGCAGCTCAATGCCGTCCTGGCGGGTGTCGCCGACATCCGCCGCGTCACCGAGGAGGCGCAGCAGCGCTACGGCGAGCACGGCCGGCGCACCATCCTCTTCGTGGATGAGGTGCACCGCTGGAACAAGGCCCAGCAGGACGCCCTGCTGCCGTGGGTGGAGAATGGCACCGTCGTCCTGATCGGGGCCACCACCGAGAATCCGTACTTCACGGTCAACCGCGCCCTGGTCAGCCGCAGCCGCGTCTTTCAGCTCAAGCCCCTGGAGGACGAGCACCTCCGTCAGATTGCCCGGCAGGCGTTGCGCGACCCCGAGCGCGGCTATGGCGCCCGCGCCATCGAGCTCCGTCCTGACGCTCTCGACCACCTCGTCGGTGTCGCCAATGGCGACGCGCGGGCTGTGCTCAACGCCCTCGAGCTGGCGGTCGAGACCACGCCGCCGGACGAGGCCGGGCGCATCGTCATCGACCTCGGCGTCGCCGAGGAGTCCATCCAGCGCCGGGCCGTCCTCTATGACAAGGAGGGCGACTACCACTTCGATACCATCAGTGCCTTCATCAAATCCCTGCGCGGCTCCGATCCTGACGCGGCCATGTACTGGCTGGCGCGCATGGTCTACGCCGGCGAGGACCCGCGCTTTCTCTTCCGGCGCATGCTGATCTTCTGTGGCGAGGACATCGGCCTGGCCGACCCGCACGCGATGATGGTGTGCACGGCCGCGGCGGAGGCCTTCGACCGGGTCGGCATGCCCGAGGGCAACTACCACCTCGGCCTGACGGCGCTGTACCTGGCCACGGCGCCGAAGTCGAACTCGGTGATGGGCTTCTTCGACGCCCTGGCGGCGGTCGAGAAGGAGCGCGAGGCCGAGGTCCCGAATCACCTCCGCGATGCCAGCCGCGACCAGGAGGGCTTCGGACATGGCATCGGGTACCAGTACCCGCACGCCTACCGCGACCACTGGGTGGCCCAGCAGTACCTCCCGGACAGCCTGCGCGGCAAGGTCTTCTACCGTCCCGGGCACCTCGGCCACGAGCTGGGCGTCGCCGAGAGCGTGCGCCGTCATCGTGAAGCCCAGCTCGCCGCGGCGCTGGACGAGCAGGCGCCGGGCGCGCCCCCCGAGATCCTCAGCTTCTCGCCCCAGGACCGCGGCCTCGAGCGCTGGCTGGCGCGGACGCTCAACGGCGTCGGCAGCCACCTCGCGCAGCTCCGTGAGGCCCTCTTCGCGGCGGCCGGCTGCCAGCGGCACTGGCGTGTCCTCGACCTCACCGCCGACACCGGGCTGCTGACCTGGGAGGCCCTGCGGCAGGCCCCCGAGGGCGGCGTCTGGGCGCTGGTCTCGACCAGCCCGGCGGCGTCGGCGCTGCAGGCCCAGGCCGCGGCGGTGCCCGATCTACGGCGGCCCGAAGTCCTTGTCGGCGCGCCTGTGGACCTGCCGCGCCTCGTGGCCGGGAGTGCCGATCCGGCGACGCGCTTCGACCTGGTCGTCGGCCGTCAGGTCCTCACCCCGGCCGTGGACCGGCCCGGTCTGTTGCGGCCCTGCGCCGAGGTCCTGGCCCCGGGGGGCGTGATGGTCCTGTGCGAGAACCTGCCGCGGCAGACGCAGCGCCTCCACGACCTCCTGCCGTCGGCGGCCCTGGATGCGGCGTTGCGTGAACGCCTTCGCGAGGCCGAGGAGGCCCTCTACGCCGATCCGGACGACCCGTGGGTCCACTGGGACCTCGCCACCGCCGCCGCGTGGTTCGAGGCGGCCGGGCTGCGGCTGCAGCGCAGCGAGGAGCTGCCCCTGGAGTTCCCGGTCACCCTCACGGCCGGGCTCATTGAGCGCTGGTTCACGCCGGCGCCAGCGGGCCACCGTCCGGCTTACTGCGAGCACCTCCGTCGCCGTCTTGACGAGGAGGAGGTCGGCCGGGTGGCGGCCGCCTTCCGCCTGCTCGCGGGCGAGGCGGTGACCTGGCATTCGCGGGCCGTAGTCATGGTGGCCAGGGCAGACTCGCCGCCGCGGTGATGCCGCGATCGCGGGCCGCGGTCCGCTTGGCCGGCCAGCGATGGTCGTCGCGGGCGGACTAGGCTCTGAGGAAGCACGCATGCCTGGACAGATACGCATTGTCGGTGCTCGTCAGCACAATTTGAAGAACCTCTCGCTGGAGCTGCCCCGGGATGCCCTGGTGGTGATCACCGGCCTGAGCGGCTCCGGCAAGTCGTCGCTGGCCTTCGACACTCTCTACGCCGAGGGCCAGCGGCGCTATGTCGAGAGCCTCTCGGCCTACGCCCGGCAGTTCCTCGACCGCCTGCAGAAGCCCGATGTCGACCACATCGAGGGCCTCTCGCCGGCGATTGCCATCGAGCAGCGCAGCACCGGGAACAACCCGCGTTCGACGGTGGCGACGACGACCGAGATTCACGACTACCTGCGGCTGCTCTATGCCCACCTCGGGACGCCGCACTGCCCCGAGTGCGGCCGCGTCGTGCGCCGGCAGAGCCCGCAGGCCATCGTCAACCGCCTCCAGGCTCTGCCCGCCGAGCGTCGCCTGGTCATCCTGGCGCCGTACGTGCGCGGTCGCCGCGGCGCCCATGCCGACATCATCGAGCAGATGCGCAAGGATGGCTTCGTGCGCGCCCGCATCGACGGTCGCATGGTCGCGCTCGAGGACGACATCGCGCTCGACCGCGCCGTCCGTCACACCCTCGAGGCGGTCGTCGACCGCCTCAAGACCGGGGCGACCACCGCCTCGCGCCTGACCGACTCGGTCGAGCTGGCCCTGCGCCTCGGCCAGGGCCTCCTCGTGGCCATGGTCGAAGACAGCGCTGCCCCCGGCGGCTGGCAAGAGGAGCTCTTCAGCGAGCACCTCGCCTGCGCCGAGTGCGGCATCAGCCTCGGCGACCTCCAGCCGCGCGACTTCTCCTTTAATAACCCGTACGGCGCCTGCCCGCGCTGTCACGGCCTGGGGACGGTCCAGGTCATCCAGATCGACCGGCTGATACCCGACCCGTCCCGGGCCATCGGCAAGGACGCCATGCCCGTCCTCGAGGTCGGGCCGCGGCGTGTGGTGCGCTACCACCAGCAGCTCGTCGCCAGTGTGCTTAAGCACCTCGAGGTCGACCCGGCCACGGCCTGGCGTGACGTCCCGGCGGCGGCGCAGCGCGTCCTGCTCGAGGGGAGCGGCGCCGACGAGGTCCTCCTGGAGTACTCCCTGATGCGTCGTCACCACCGCGTGCGCCGGCCTTTTGAGGGCCTGGTGCCGCTGTTGACGCGGCGCTGGCAGGAGGCCGAGAGCGAGACCCTGCGCGAGCGTCTCGAGGCGCTGATGGAGGCGGCCCTGTGTCCGGACTGCCAGGGGGCGCGTCTCAAGCCCGCGGCGCTGGCGGTGCGCCTTGGCGGCCTGTCGATCCACGGCTTTGCGCACCTGAGCATCGAGCGGGCGCTGGAGTTCCTCGACGGGCTCGACCTCAGTGTCGAGGCGGCGGCTATCGGGCACGACCTGGTCAAGGAGATCCGCGCCCGTCTCGGCTTTCTGCAGGCGGTGGGCCTGGGCTACCTGAGCCTCGACCGCGCCAGCGCCAGCCTCTCCGGCGGCGAGGCGCAGCGCATTCGCCTGGCCACCCAGGTCGGTACCGGCCTGGTCGGGGTGCTCTACATCCTCGACGAGCCGAGCATCGGCCTGCACCAGCGCGACAACGAGCGGCTCCTCGCGACCCTGCGGCGTCTGCGCGATCTGGGCAACACCGTCATCGTGGTCGAGCACGACCTGGCCACCATGGCCCAGGCCGACTACATCGTCGACCTCGGCCCCGGCGCCGGCCGGCACGGCGGCGAGCTGGTCTGCGCCGGCACGCCGGCCGAGGTCAGCGCCTGCGAGCGCAGCCTGACCGGCCAGTACCTCAGCGGCCGGCGGCGGCTGGAGCTGCCGACGACACGCCACCCTGGCAACGGCCTCTTCCTCGAGGTCCGCGGTGCCACCGAGCACAACCTCAAGGGCATCACGGCGCGCCTGCCCCTGGGGACGCTCTGCTGCGTCACCGGCGTCTCGGGCTCCGGCAAGAGCACCCTGGTCGAGCACATCCTGCGCCGGGCCGTGAGTCAGGCCCTCGGGCTGCGCACGGCGCCGCCGGGTGCCCACGCCGGTCTCGGCGGCATTGAGCACATCGATAAGATGATCGTCATCGACCAGGCGCCCATCGGCCGCACGCCGCGCTCGAATCCCGCCACCTACATCGGCGCCTTCGATACCATCCGCGACCTCTTCGCACGCGTCCCGGAGGCGCGTGTCCGCGGCTACACCGCGGGTCGTTTCAGCTTCAACGTCAAGGGCGGCCGCTGTGAGGAGTGCCGTGGCGACGGCCTGAAGAAGATCGAGATGCAGTTCCTGCCGGATGTCTACGTCCG
>JAGVUW010000250.1 GCA_019136035.1 Verrucomicrobiota bacterium
CCTGGTGTCCCTGGTGTCCCTGGTGTCCCTGGTGTCCCTGGTGTCCCTGGTGTCCCTGGTGTCCCTGGTGTCCCTGGTGTCCCTGGTGTCCCTGGTGTCCCTGGTGTCCCTGGTCCATGGCGGCGCCGGCCCGGCGCGATTCCGCCGTCGACACGCCAATCAACGCCACGGGCGGAGCGTTAGAAGAACGACGGCGGTGTCCCCAAGGAAGCTTTCGCCATCGGTTTGTGGGGTGGGCCGCGACGCGTTAACGTAGAGCCGGGCCAGCCAGAGGCGCTGGACTGCGAGGAGCCTAGCGATGAGACACGGAGATGCCCAGCGCTGCAGCCTTCCTGACCGCCTCGGCCGATTGCCGTCGTGCCGTCGGGGCGTCCGGCGTACGGCCTTCACCCTGATCGAGCTGCTCGTGGTGATTGCCATCATCGCGATCCTGGCCGGCATGCTCCTGCCGGTCCTGGGCAAAGCCCGCGAGAAGGCGCGCGCCTCGTCCTGCCTTAACAACCTCAAGCAGATCGGCCTCGGCGTGGTCATGTACCGCGGCGACTGGGATGAGGCCATGCCCTTCTGGCTGTCACGAATCTACCCCGACTACATCGGCGCCGTCCAGGTCTACCGCTGCCCCAGCGATGGGAACAAGAAGGGCGCCACGGCTGGCCAGTGGCTGCAGCGCCCTGACGGCCAGTACAGCAAGTCCTACGACCGCCCGGGCACCTCCGGCATGCGTCCCGGCACCGACCCGGACACCAGCATCTGGGATGTCAAAAAGGGCAACGTCATCAGCTACTTCTACGAGTTCTCGGCCGCTGAATGCGAATTCGCTGCCGGCCAGACTTGGGGCGAGTGGAAGGAGTGGCAGATGAAGACCGGCTACGGGAAGCCGGGCTACAAGGATGGCGACATCGACCCCTGGGACCCGAGCCTCTTCCCGGTCGTGCGCTGCGGCTGGCATCTCAACAAGAAGAAGTCCGTCTCCTCCGGAGACAACGCCCCGGTTCAGAATGTCGGCTACATCGGCAACTTCTTCCTGAGCAAGAACGAGTGGGAAGACGGCACCTGGACGCCGTGACCGCCGCGGGAGAGGGGTGGTTGAGGCGCGGCGGCGCGGGCGGTCGCCCCCGCGTCCGGTGTGCCGCCGTGTCGCTAGGGAGTCCGCGGCCCGTTCGAGGCAGTCTGGTCCATGCATGATCGGAGAGAGCACGCCATGAATACGTGGAGAGTCCTGCTTGCCTCGGCCCTGGGCAGTCTTCTGGTGTCGTGTCAGCACGCCCCGCCGGCGGCTCCGTCCGCGGCGCCGACGACGGCCGACGGCCGTCAGGCCGAGGCCCTGAAGCAGGCCGAGTACCGCGAGCTGCTCAAGGCGGCCAGTCAGCGCCTCGACGAGGTCCGCAAGGCCCTCGATCGCGGCGACATCGCCGCCGCCGAGGCGGGCCTGCAGCCCCTGGTCGGCCAGGGCCTCTACGAGGCCGAGATCAGCGAGTTGCGGGGCGACATCCGCGCCGCCAAGGACGCCGTCGCCCTCGACCAGGGCAAGAGCGAGGCCGACCGGCGCGCCCTCACCGAGGTCGAACAGCGCTTCACCCTCCCGTCGGCCTACGGCAGCACCGTCACCATCGACGGCCTCTCGCCCAGCATCGCCCTTCAACATCGAGAATGCCGGGGTGAAGGAGCTGGTCCAGGCGCTGACTCAGATCGAGGGGCTGAACATCATTGCCGACGACGCCCTCGAGGCCGACAAGGCCCTGACCGTCCGTGTCCGCAACACCCCGCTGAGCGAGGTTCTCGGCTACATCGCCCGCAACATGGGCGTCGCCTTCCACCTCGGCGAGAATGTCGTCTGGGTCACCGAGAGCACCGAGGAGCCCGGCGCCGGCCCGAAGCTCGAGACGCAGGTGTACCGCCTCCGCCAGGGCTTCATCCCCAGCCTCGGCGGCGAGGGCGCCGGGGCCGGCGATACCGACCTCGAGGACGCCCTCGAGAGCATCATGGCCGACAGCCCGGAAGGCGCCTCCTACCGCGTTTTCAAGAAC
>JAGVUW010000636.1 GCA_019136035.1 Verrucomicrobiota bacterium
TACCGCGTGGTGAACATCGAGTACCTGGAGGCGAACTTCCAGGCGGGTGCCGAGGTGGACAAGGCGGCCCTGGCGCGTATCGGGCTGCTCAGCCAGCTCGACCTGCCGGTGAAGATCCTGGGTGATGGGGAGCTGACCAAGGCCCTGACCGTGCGTGCCGACAAGTTCAGTGCCAGTGCCCGGCGCAAGATCGAGGCGGCTGGCGGGGCCTGTCACACGCTGTGAGCCGCGGCGGCGGTCGCGGGACCGGCCATTCCGGGTGAGGTCGAGGACAGAGACGAGGGACCCCGTACATGCTCTCCGCGTATGCGAACTGCTGGAAAATCCCGGAGCTTCGCAGGAAGCTCCTGTTCACGGCCGGGCTGGTGGCGTTGTGTCGGCTGACGGAGAACATCCCCTGTCCGGGTGTGAACGCCGACGTCCTGGCGCAGCTCTTCCGGAAGGCCAACCAGGGCACCGGCGGTGTGCTGGACATGTTCAACCTGTTCAGCGGCGGCGGCCTGGAGCAGTTCGCCGTGGGTGCCCTTGGCATCATGCCGTACATCTCGGCGTCGATCATCATGCAGTTGATGATGCCGGTGATTCCGGCGCTTGAGAAGATGGTCCGCGAGGGCGAGTCGGGGCGGCAGCGCTACAACCAGCTCACGCGTTATGTGACGGTCCTGATCTGCATCATCCAGGGCGGCATCTTCGCCAGCGCCATGATGCGCCCCGAGGCCCTGGGCCTGCAGGGGGCCGAGCGCGTTGTGATGAACCCCGGTCCGGCCTTCCTCATCTCGACGATGATCACCCTGACGGCTGGCGCCATGTTCATCATGTGGCTGGGCGAGGTCATCACTGAGCGCGGCATCGGCAACGGCGCCAGCATCATCATCACGGTGAACATCGTGGCGCGTCTGCCGCAGAGCCTGGCGAGTCTGTGGAAGCTGTGGCGGGCGGGCGGCGAGATCACCATCATCCACGTCCTGATCATGGTGGCGATGTTCTTCATCGTCTGCGGCGCCACGGTGGCCCTGACGCAGGGTCAGCGCAAGATTCCGATCCGCTACGCGCGGCGTACGGCGGGGCGTTCCGGCGTGGCCGCCGGCACGACCAGCTACCTGCCGTTGCGGGTGAACTACTCGGGCGTCATGCCGATCATCTTCGCCGGCGCCATCCTGAGTCTCCCCGGCATGGTCCTGCGGCTGCTGCCGTCGGTCAATGCCGTGGTGGGGCCGTGGTTCGCCTATGGCAACTACCGCTACATGCTGGTCTATGCGGGCATGATCCTGATCTTCTCGTTCTTCTGGGTTGCGAACCAGTTCAACCCGATCCAGATCGCCGATGACCTGCAGAAGCGCGGCGGCTATATCCCGGGCATCCGGCCGGGGCAGCCCACCGCCGAGTTCCTCGATAACACCATGACCCGCATTACCTTCGCGGGGGCGCTGTTCCTGACCATCCTGGCCCTGCTGCCGATGGTCCTGGCCCGGCGTATGAACATCCCGCCGCTGATCGCACAGTTCTTCGGCGGCACCAGCCTGCTGATCATCGTGGGTGTGACCCTCGACACGATGCGGCAGATCGAGACGCACCTGCTCTCACACCACTACGATGGCTTCCTGAAGAAGGGCCATCTGCGGAGCCGTCGCGGCTAAGGGCCATCTGCGGAGCCGTCGCGGCTAGCCCGCCCACACGTTGAAGCGCTGCCACGGCCGCGCCGCGAGACCCACGACGGTCTCACGGCGCGGCCGTGACCTTTTTCAGAGCGTGATCACAGGCCGCCGGCCGGCGGCGCGGAGATCTGGACGGGATGCTCAGCAATGCTCAGGCGGGGCTCGAGTGGCTCCTGGCGCCCCTGGCGGGTTACACGGATGTGCCCTTCCGGCGCTCCTGCCGGCGCTGCGGCTGCCGCTTTGCCTTCACGCCGCTGATCGACGCCTGCGCCCTCATCTACGGCAACCGCCACAACGCCGGCATCCTGGCGCGTGACGCCTTGGAGCCCTGGCTGGGGGTGCAGCTCCTGGGCAGTGACCCGACGCAGCTTCACGAGGCCGCGGCGCGGCTGCGGGCGATGCCATTCGACCAGATCGACCTCAACCTCGGCTGTCCGGTGCGCAAGGTCACGCAGAAGGGCGCCGGCGCGGCCCTGGCCCTCGATGTCGAGCGGGCGCTGCGCTGTGTCGACGCGGTGCGCCGGGCCTGCGGCGAGCGCCCTCTGAGTGTGAAGATGCGGATCCTGGCCGAGGGCGATCCGGAAGCGACGGTGGTCTTGGCACAGCGTCTGGCGGCGGCGGGGGTGGAGGCGCTGACGGTGCACGGCCGGGTGATGCAGCGCGTCTACGCGGGCCCGGTCTGGGCCGGTATCATCGCGGCGGTGCGGGCGGCGGTGCCGATACCGGTCGCGGCGAACGGCGGCATCTTCTCGCGCGCCGACGGCCTACGCCTGGCTGCGGCGACGGGCTGCCGACGCCTGATGGTGGCCCGTGGCGCCATCGGCAACCCGTGGCTGTTCCGCGACCTGGCGGGTATGCCGGGGGCGGTCCCGAGCCACGGGGAGGTCTGCGAGGAGCTGCGTGAGCACCTGGCCGGGATGGTTTCCCTGTACGGCGAGGGCCCCGGGCTGCGCGAGGGCCGCAAGATCATCCTGGGCTACCTCTGCGGCCGCGGCTATCCGCGCGCCCTGCGCTCGAGCGTGAACCTGGTCACGACCTGGGACGAGTTCATGGCGCTGTGGCGGCAGGTGGTGTCGGCCCTGCCGGCGGAGACGCCGGTGCCGATGGGGCCGCGGCCGGGCCTGGTCCTGGCGGAGGACCTTTCGTCACCGGCTGTGTCCGGCCCCGGCTGAACGATTGCGGCGTGGCGCTGACGGCGCCGTTGCGGCTCGTGGACGCACGCG
>JAGVUW010000512.1 GCA_019136035.1 Verrucomicrobiota bacterium
GGGCTGCGAGGCCCGCCGTCAGAAGGCCGCCGAGGCGGCCGCGACGCGGGCCGTCACCCGCGAGGCCAGCAGCGGGCCACTGACCGTGCGCCTGACCGTCGATCCGGCCCAGTTGACCCTCGCCGAGGGCCTCACGCTTACCCTCACCACCGAGTGCGACGAGGCCTACGACGTCGCCCTGCCGGCCTTCGGCGAGAACCTCGAGGCCTTCATCATCCGCGATGCCCGCGATGCCGACCCGAAGCTGGTGGACTCGGGCCGGATCCAGCGCGCCCGCGTCTACACCCTCGAGCCCCTGGTCTCGGGCGAGTACACCCTGCGGCCGATGACAATCACCTTCCACCAACGCGACCGCGAGGCCCCCGGCGCGCACCGCCTCGAGACCCCCGAGGTCACCGTGACCGTCACCGCGCTCCTCCCCGAAGACATCGCCGCCCTCGACGTCGAGGACATCGTCGGCCCGCAGGAGATCCCGCGCGGGCCGCTGTCGTGGCTGCCCTGGTCGCTCGGCGGCCTGGCCGTGCTGGCGGTCCTGGCCGTGCTGATCTGGCGTCGCCTCCGCCGGCGCCGCGACGCGGCCGCCGCGGCGCGCCGGCCGGCCCACGAGATCGCCTACGATGACCTCCGCGCCCTCGTCGCCCGCGACCTCCCCAGCCAAGGCCTCTTCAAGGAGTTCTACCGCGACCTCTCCGGCATCCTGCGCCGCTACATCGAGAACCGCTTCTGCCTCCAGGCACCCGAGCGCACCACCGAGGAGTTCCTCGACGTCCTCAGCCGTGACCAGACCCTCACCGAGCCCCACAAGGCCCTCCTGAAGGCCTTCCTGGTCCACTGCGACCTGGTCAAGTTCGCGGAGGTGCAGCCGACGCCGGCGCAGGTCCAGGAGTCCTTCGACCGGTGCCGTGCCTTCATCGAGGAGACGCGCGCCGACGCCGTGCCGGCGGCCGATCCGCCGGCGGCCGCGGCCGCAGCGGGAGGGCCCGCCGCATGATGCGCTTCGAGTCACCCTGGGCTCTGGTCCTCCTCCTGGCCCTGCCGGCGGTCCACTGGCTGAGCCGCCGGCGCGGCGGCCGCGCCGCCCTGCGCTTCTCGTCCATCGCCGCAGCGCGCCAGGCGGGGGCCTCCTGGCGGCAGCGCTTCAGCGGCGTCCCGGATCTGCTCCGCTGGCTGGCCCTGGCACTCCTGGTGCTCGCCCTGGCGCGGCCCCAGCACGGCCGCGAGCAGGTCCGCGATGTCAGCCGCGGCGTGGCGATCATGATGGTCGTGGACCGCTCCAGCTCGATGGCCCAGGAACTCAGCTTCCGCGGCCTCATGCAGAACCGCCTCGATGTCGTCAAGGAGGTCTTCGCCGAGTTCGTCAAGGGCAACGGCCGCGGCCTCAAGGGCCGGCCGCACGACCTGGTCGGCATGGTCGCCTTCGCGCGCTATGCGGACACCGTCTGCCCGCTGACCCTCGGCCACGGCGCCCTCGACCACTTCCTCGGCGCGGTGCGCCTGGTGAACCAGCGCAGCGAGGACGGCACCGCCATCGGCGACGCGGTGGCGCTGGCCGCGGCACGTCTGAAGACGGCCGAGGAGACCCTGGCCCGGCAGACCGGCGAGGCCGCCGATGCCTACCGCATCTCCAGCAAGGTACCGACGGCGAGAACAACTGCGGCGACCGCAGCCCCGAGGAGGCCGCCGCCCTGGCCGCCGAGTGGGGCATCCGTATCTACGCCATCGGCGTGGCCGGCGGCGAGGCCTTCACCGTGGTCAACCGCCTGCTCGGCGCCGTGAAGCTCCCCGGCGTCGGGCCCCAGATCGACACCAGCACCCTCGAAAGGCTCGCCAGCCGCACCGGCGGGCGCTTCTTCCGCGCCGACGACGCCCGCGGCCTGGAGGCGGTCTACGAGGAGATCGACCGCCTGGAACGCAGCGACCTGGAGTCGCTGCGCTATGTCGACTACCGCGAGAGCTACGCCGGCTTCGTCGCGCTCGGGCTGGCCCTCCTGGTGCTCGAGGTCGCCCTGCGCTGCACCGCCTTCAGGAGGCTGCCATGAACGAGGCACGATTCCAGTCGCTGCCATGGCTCTTCGCCCTCTGGGGCCTGCCCCTCCTCGGGCTGGTCATGGCCTACGCCGCCTACCGCCGCCGCCAGGCCCTGGCGCGCTTCGCCGACAGCGCCCTGCTGCCGCGCCTGACCGCCTCGGTCAGCCCGGT
>JAGVUW010000577.1 GCA_019136035.1 Verrucomicrobiota bacterium
CAGGCTGGTCTGGTAGGTGGATTGCGCCTGCACCCAGCCCTCGCGGGCCCGCAGCTCGTCCTGGACCGACTGGTCGAACTGGTACTCCTGCTGACGGCCCGAGTCGGCCAGGCGACGCATGCGGCGCGTCGAGGTGACCTTACGGCGGTAGTTCTCCTCGGCGTTCTCGACCCGGCGCAGGGTCAGGAGCACGCCGAGGTAGTCGCTGGCGATACGCACGGCGAACTCGCGCTTGTACTGCTCGAAGTCGTACACCGCGTAGAGCATGTCGCGCTCGGCCTGGCGCAGGGGCTCGCCGACAATCGCCGCGCCGGAACCGCGCAGCAGTGGCACGGAGATGCTGGCGTCGCCGAGCAGCCCCATGGCCGAGGCGCCCTCCTGCGACAGCACCCGCGCCAGATCCACCGCAATCGCCGCCGACAGCTCGGTGCCATTGCGGAAGCGCCGCGAGCCCGAGAGGTCGGCATTCGTGCTGCTGCCGTAACGGCGGTCGGACCCGAGCGGGTCGCTCTGCAGACGTCCGGAAAGCACGCCGGCGAAGGTGTTGCGGAACGCGTCGGCCTCCAGATCGAGGGCCAAGGCGGTCCGGAACAGGCGGTCCTTCGCATCCTGGAACTCGCGGCTGTTGCGCGCCGCCACCTGAAGGGCTTCGAGCAACGTCAGACGCAGCGGCCCCGACACCGCCGACGGCACCGGCGCGCCATCCGGCGGCGGCGGCAGGTGCCGGGACTGACTCCAGAACGCCGTGTCCGGGCAGTCCCGCAAGGACTGGCTGGCCGGACTGGCGTGCGGCAATGACTGGTCCAGCAGCAGCCGCCGGCGCAGACTGTCCGCCGGGCTGTCGACCGTGATCGGCTCGGTCCGACCCAGAGCCTGCTCCTGCGTCGAACGCAGGATGCCCGCCGCCGCGTCGTCGGCCTGCCGACGCCAGCCCGACGGCGAACGGCACCCGGCCACCGCGAGCAGGCCCAGGGCCACCACCGGAATCAGGCCGGCCGGCCAGCTCCCACGACCGACGCCCTGCCCCCGGCAACGCCGGCGCGACACCGCGGCACCGAGGCACGCCGAGCCGGCCAGAGCCGTGTCGCCACGGCCGGCCTCTCCCAGAACTGACCGGTCAGTTCCATTCATGGGGCGTAGGATAAAGCCCCCCCGCCGGCCTGTCAAGCGCCGCGGCGGCGGCCGCAGGGCTTGATCGACGATCGCGTCAGCGCTCGCCTGGCCGCCCTCGTATGAGACTTCGCGTCGGTGTGCGGTGCCGGCTCCGGGGTCAGAGTGCCGCGTTCACGCAGACGTGTGCGCCGCGGCTTCAGCCCGGCGCAGCCCCTGATGTTGCCGCGGCCTGAAGGCACGCGGCACACGTCCGGCCAAGGCCGGTACTCCGACGGGGAGGGCGCAGCGAGCGATGGCTCGCCGTGCCCTATCCGGCGTTCCACGCCGGGGACGTCGCTGAAGGGGCGCCAGAACCGGACTTCCAGACGGCCGTGCGGCGGCCGTACCAGGCCGGAGTGTCCCAGACGAGACGACAACGGGCGACGGCCGTGATGGCCGTCGCCCGTGGGGGGACAGAGAAGCGCGCCCCGGTGAGGGGGCGCGCGGAATCGATCACTCCTTGGCAGCCGGAGCGGATCACTCCTTGGCAGCCGGAGCGGCCGGAGCAGCGGGAGCAGCCTCGGCGGGCTTCTCAGCCGGGGCGGCCTCGGCGGGCTTGGCGCCGGCCTTGCGCGCTTCCTGCAGCTTGGCGAGCTGTTCCTTGAGGTTCTCCAGCTCGTTGTCGGAGACCTTCAGGTACAGGGTGGAGTTCTTGGGGTTGTAGGAGTAGGCGCGCTTGGGGGTGACGCCGTAGACCTGCTGCAGGGCGGCCGCGACGATCTGGTAGCGGCGCGTGGCCTCGGTGACAGTGGCCTCAAGCTCCTTCTTCTTCTCGGCGTCCTGCTCCTTGTCGAGGGCGGCCTTCTGTTCGGCCGCGACCTTGCCATAGGCATCACGGGCGCGGATGGCACGCACGAAGACCTCCTCGGCGGTGCCGACGCGCAGGAAGATGGTGTTCTTGACCTCATCATACTCGTAGACGCGGGCGCGCCCGACGCCGAAGATGACCTCCATGGCGACGCTCATGGTCTGGAGGTTCTTGCGGGACTCGCCGAGCTTCTTGCGGATGTCCTTCTTGGCCTCTTCGTCGGCGGCCTGCTTCAGTTGCTCATCGAGCGCGACCACCTGACGGGCCAGGGCCTGCCGGGTCGCCCAGGCCTTCTTGAACGCCGTCTCCATGTCCGTCAGCGGCAGCAGCTTGTCAGGAACGTCCTTGGCGTCGACCGGAGCAGCCGCCTCAGCAGCGGCAGCCGCGGGTGCGGGCGCCGCGGCCGGTGCGGCCTCCTGCGCCACCAGCGCCGACCCCGAGAGCCCCGAGACAGCCAGCACTCCAAGACACTTCTTGAACCATGCCATGTGCAGCCCCTTTCCGTACGGATTTCGAACACTCCAAACGCGCGCCGTCCGGCGACGCACCTTTCAGATCCCGCCAGCACCATAAGCGCGGCGTTCCCTGCCTGCAAGTTTCAGATCCCGCCAGCACCATAAGCGCGGCGTTCCCTGCCTGCAAGTGCGAGCGGCGTGATTCCATAGGCTCTTTGGAGGTCCGGTTCCGGCACCCCTTCAGCGAAGTCCCCGGCGCAGAACGCCGGACATGGCACGGCGAGCCATCGCTCGCGGCGCCCTCCCCGTCGGAGTACCGGCCTTGGCCGAAAGTGTGCCGCGTGCCTTCAGGCCGCGGCAACATCAGGTGCTGCACCGGGCTGAAACCGCGACGCACACGTCGGCGCGACCGCGGCACTCTGGCCTCGGACACGGCACCGCACCACGACGCGAAGTTCCATATGAGGGCGCGTGGTTCGTGGGTGCGCTCATCCCGGGGGATCGTGCACTCGCGCGGGGATGGCGATCGGTTCGGCGCGGGCGCCCGGGCGTGCAACATTTCATCACGATGTGG
>JAGVUW010000213.1 GCA_019136035.1 Verrucomicrobiota bacterium
GGGGGCCGCCGACACGGGCCACGGCGTGCCGCGGCCGCGGCGCGTCAGGAGGCGCCGGCGGCGGCCGGGCCCGGCACCACCGCCGCGCCGGCGTCGTCCCGACAGAGCCCCACGAAGGCGCGGCGATAGACGACGAAGCCCAGGGCGCCGATCAGCGGGACCACCACGCCGCCGACGACCGGCAGCCACTGAATCGACAGCAGTACCACGAAGACCAGGCGCAGGCCCCAGCGCGCCAGCAGCCGCCGCCCGCCAGGAAGGTACCGGCTGAACGGCCCCGTGAGGGCCTGCCGACAGACAATCACGCCCGGCACCAGGCCGAGGACGGGGACCAGGCTGCAGAGGAAGCCCAGGCCGAGAGCCGGCACCAGGCGCCGGCCGACCATCGCCAGGTAGCGCTCGCGGAAGACCGCATCGGCGAAGGGGTCGTGTCCGCAGCCCGGACAGGCCTGATGCGGCCGGCGCAGCGGCAGACGCTCGGCACAGCGCGGACAACGACGCCGCTCGGCCAGATGCAGCGACAGCGCCGCGCGGTCGGGGGCGGGTGAATCCAGGGACTGCCCGAAAAAACCGACATCCGCGGGGTGGTCCTGGCCCTGGCCGCAGCCGGGACAGCACAGCGCCGAGCGGTGCATGGCCTTGCCGCAGGCGGGACAGGCGCCCCGGCGACGCTCCTCGAGACGGTTCAGGAGCAACGACACCACCTGCAGCGCGCCCAACGCCACGCCCAGAAGCACGAGCATCAGCAATGGGTAGAACACCAGCACCAGCAGCCCGCCGGAGACGGCCAGGTCCTCAAACCAGCTCGCGAGCTGCCGCCAGCCGAGGTCGTCGTCCTCGTCGATGGCCTTGAAGAGCTCCCGGAAGTGCGCCCGCAGGCCGGTCATCCAGGCGACGAGGAGGCCGTTGCCGAGCGCCCAGAGGCCGTCGGCCAGGCCGGCCTCGGCAGCGGGACTGACCAGGCCCTCGACGACCTGGCGGTCGCGGACGCTGAGCACGCCGAGACAGCACAGGACCGCCATGGCGGGCTTGAGGTAGCGCTCCATGAGATCGAGGACCTCCTCGCCGGTCTCGGTCTTCACCGCCAGGATTTCGGCCAGGGCCAGCACACCCAGGCCAATGAGGGTCGCGTCGTGAGTGAACCAGGTCGGCACCCCGCTGACCCCCTGCAGGATGGGGAGGTCCTGGAGGAGAGGCAGCTCGGGGCCGAAACGCAGCAGCAGCGCCGTGACGAAGGCGGGCAGGAAGGCCCGCGCCGAGAACAGGCCGCTGGCGGACAGAGCGTGAATGAGCGCGGTCAGATCCATGGATGGCCCACGTGGCGACCGGTCGGACGCACCGGACCGGCACCCCATGGGGGCATTATAGCCGACGGCGCCGCCGACCGCAATGGGGTCAACGATGGCGCCCGTACGGCGCACGCCGAACCCGCGGCGCGGCAATTCCGGGGTGGCCCGGCGTCTCCTCGCGCAGGAGACGTCGGGCGGGAACGTCGGGGCTACGGACGGGGATGCTGCTGCAGAGGTACCGCGAGCCCGCCGGCCGCTGGGTCGGCCCGGATCCCCAGCTCTCCAGACGCAGACAGCGGCGCACGGCCGGCCGGGATAGGCACCGCCTGAAGCCGGCCATGGATGGGTATTTCGCCAGACCGGCTTGCCGGGGTGGGGACTGCCCGCTGGAAGGTGGGCTACGTTAAGGACCGCGACGTCGCCGGGACAGAGTCCTGCCCCGGAACGGCCCGACTGGCCGCCGCACCGCGTCAGGCCGGCCGGGGGCCGCCGCGGCACAGCGGTGACGTCGCCAGGAACCCCGACGCACGGACCCGCGTCTCAGTAAGGGTCGTGGCTGCAGGCGCGGTCGTCTGGGGTGTCGTGCCGCCCGCATCTCAACAACCCCTTCACTAGAGGAAAGGACCCTCGCCCTATGCCGATCTACGAGTACCGCTGCCGCAAGTGCAGCGAAGCGTTCTCCCATCTCCACCGCCGTCTGAACGAAGCGGCACCGGCCTGCCCGAAGTGCGGCACGGCGGACCCCCGGAAGCTGCTCTCGACGTTCTCGCCGGCGGTGGGGGTGAAGGCGCCGTCCTGCTCGCTCGGGCGGTGCCCGTCGGGCGGCTCCTGCGCCACCGGCGCCTGCCCCCTGGGCTGAGCCTGGCCGACCGACACGAGTGTTTTCCGGGTCGGCACGACGGGACGGGTTGCGCCCCACCCGTCTATTCTTATAGTATGGCGTGTCTTTAACAAGCGCCATGGGTCGCCGGTGCACCGGGGCGGTACGCCGGCGATGGCGAGATAACAAGAGGTGTGTCATGGCAGCGGTTGTTGATGCCGAGAAGTGCACGGGTTGCGAGACCTGCGTCGGTGAGTGCCCGGTCGAGACCATCGCGATGAAGGACGGCAAGGCCGTCGTCGGTGAGGACTGCGTCGACTGCGGCGCCTGCGTCGACGCCTGCCCGGTGGAAGCGATCACCCTGGAGTGACGCTGACCCCGTCGCGGCCACCCCGTGGCCCGACCCCTACACCAGGAGCGGCGGCCTTGCGTGCCGGCGCTCCTGGTGTCTCTGTTTAAGGAGGAAGTGCGGGGGGCGGTCGCGCACCAGGGCGCGCCTTGGGCGCCGCCCTGGGCAGGGGGCCGCAAGGGCATCGC
Source organism: Verrucomicrobiota bacterium (assembly GCA_019136035.1). Lineage (GTDB taxonomy): Bacteria > Verrucomicrobiota > Lentisphaeria > Oligosphaerales > JAFGRS01 > JAGVUW01. The sequence continues at coordinate 2,647 of JAGVUW010000213.1, forward strand.
GTCGAAGCCCGAAGGGAGGGTCCCTTCACGAGCCGCCCGAGGAGGATAAAGCGCCGCCGTTGGCAGGCCCGCACGGTGATGCCGCACGTGGGCGTCGACGCGGTTCTCCGTCTGGAACCGCCGCATGCACCCGGCGCGGGGCATGGCAACCCGGCAGCGCGGTGTCATATTTTCCGCTCCGGCGACGGGCCGATCCGACCCGCGGCCCGGCGCCTGGGACCTCAGACCCTCGGCAGTCCCTTAACCTCAACATTAACGGGAACGGCCTGCGCGGCCCGGCACGACATGACGCGTCCCACCTACCGACTAAGCGTGATGACCCTGGCTGCGGCTGTCGGTGTGCTGTGCGCCGCGGTGTCATCCGCGCCGGCCGCGGACGAGGCGCTGCGGGTGGCATCTCCGGACGAGCGCCCGGTGCGGCCCTACCGCGGGCTGACCTACACCGCGGCCGGCATCCGCGAGGTCCGCGCCGTCGCCCGCGACACCCCCCGCGGCCGGATTCTGGCGGCCGAGGTCTTCGCGAGTGTCGGACCGTGGCTGGCGCTCTCCGATGAGGCGATGCGCGCCCTCGTGCCGGCGCCGGATGCGACCCTGGCCAGCGGCGTTGCCGGTGACCCGAAGACGAATCAGAGCTGGCCGCCGGCGGGCCGTGGCGAGGACATGTGCAGCCTCGACCGGCCCGGCACCGTGCGCTCGCCGCACACCGGCGATGTCTACGGCGACGCCCCGGCCGGGGCGCCCTTCCACGACTCGGGCGACGGCTGGGTGCGCCCGGCCGACGGCCGGCGCTTCTACTTCAGGGGCATCTGGAACTCCTGGATCATCGGGCAGCTCCATGCCGCCGTCGACAACCTGGCATTGGCCTTCATGCTGACCGGCGACGAGCGCACTGCTGAGCGCGGCCTGCTCATCCTCGACGAGCTGGCCACGCTCAAGGCGCGTCGCGGCGAAGACCCCGGCCTCATCGATGGCGCGTCCTACGGCGGCGCCAACAAGCACGCCCTCGGCTACTCGGGCAACAACGCCAACCGCCGCATGTTCGACACCGCCCTGAGCGTCGACCTCCTGGCGGGCTCGACCGCAGCCCGGCGGCCCTCGCGGGGGGCGCCGGGCCTGTCCATTCTGGACAACCTGCGCGAGAACTACTTCGGGATCTACGAGCGGTCGTACAAGGAGAACCGCCAGACCCTGTACAACCACACCACGGCCCTGTTTTCGAATCAGATCGCCCAGGCGGTGCTCTTCGGCCGGCCGGCCGATCTCGCCGAGGGCATCGAGGTCATCGCGGTCTGGCTCGAGCAGTGCCTCACCCGCGATGGCCAGTACTACGAGAATGCCGGCGGCTACGAACGCGTCGGCGTCGACTACGCCGCCACCATGATGCTGCCCCTGGAGAACTACCGCCCGCAGAACTACGACAACCCGCCCGACTACCCCGACCCGGCGGCGTACCCGTTCGGGCTGCGCTTCGGCAATGACCCGCGCTGGTACTCGGCGGCCTTCCTGATGAAGTACCGCATGATGGCCAGCGGCCGCATGATCGCCTTCGGTGACATGTGGGAAGACCGCCTGGCCATCCCCGGCCAGACCCGCGAGTGGGACCCGCGGCTGTGGTGCTCGTTCGCCCGCCTGCTCTATCGCCAGACCGACAACCCGGCCTGGAAAGAGGAGATCGCGCGGCGTTACTGGAGCCTCCCCGAGGCAGTCCGCAACGAGGCCGTCCTGGCCACGGTCGCCGGCCTGGGCATGAGCCAGTGGCTGGAGCCGGCACGGCCGGCCGTGCCGCTCCCCGAGACCGCCTCGCTCCTCCAGACCGACTCCGACCTCATCCCCGGCAAGATGATCGCCATCATGCGCAGCGGCCAGGGCAACGACCACCGCGCCCTCTTCCTCTCGGGAAGCGTCCATTACAGCCATGGCCACGACGACCAGATGGCCTTCATCCTCTATGCCAAGGGCATGTGCCTGACCGGCACCTACGGCTACCCGTCCGCCGGCAGCCCGACACATCGCGGCTGGGCCATCAAGCCGGCCTCGCACTGGTCGCTGGTCGTCAACGAGGACCTCCCGGCGCCGCGCTACCCGGCCAAGAACGCGCCGCCGGCCAGTCTGCAGGCGTGGGTGCCGCGGCTCAACGGCGGCGCCTGCCAACTGGTCGAGATGTCCAATCCCTTCCTCTGGCAGGACCGCATCGCGCCGGACATGACCGAATACCGCCGGCTCCTCTGGATGGTCGATGTCTCGGACGAGGACTTCTATGTCGTGGACTTCTTCCGCGCTACCGGCGGGCGGACGCATGACTACCTCTGGACCGGCCAGTGGCTCGACCAGCCGAACCCCGCCGCCGGCTTCGCGGTCCAGGGGATCGCCCCGGAGCCGGTGCCACGGGCCTGGACCCTGGCCGGGCTGAACCGGCGCTGGCGTGAGGCCGCCTTCAACGCCCCCGGCCGGAGCTGGGCGGAGCTCCTCGAGAATGGCAAGACCGGCATGATCAGGGCCGAGGGCATCCCCAGCGACGTGCCGACCGACTCGCGCGACTGGAATCCGCCCCCGGAGAATGGCTACGGCTTCATCTATGACCTGCGGCGCCAGACGACCGCGGCGAACTGGTCGGCCACCTGGGACCTCGTCGACGGCCGCCACACCATGCGCCTGACCATGGTCAACAACGAGGACCAGGACGCCATGACGGCGCGCAACCCGGCCAGTGAGGCCGAGCGATTCCACAGCATGGTCATCGCTCGACGCAACGGCCCGGCGCCCCTGCGAAGCCGCTTTGCGGCCCTGGTCGAGGCGGCGCCGTCCGGCCGGTGGCCGGTACGCGAGGCCGAGCGTCTCGCGGTGCCGCCGGAGGCCGGCATGGGCGTGCGCATGGCCCTGCGCAACGGCTCGAGCGACGTCCTGCTGGCCGGCGCCACGCCCGCCAGCGCCGTCGCGGCCGGCGACGTCCGCCTGACCGGGGCGCGCGCCTTCGTGCGCCGGGATGCGGCGGGCGCGGTTGCCGAGATGGTCCTCCATGAGGGCACCGCCCTCAGCGTCGGCGGCGTCGCCCTGGCCTTCGACGAGCCGGCCTGGTCGGCCACCGTCGTCGAGGTCATCCCGAGCGACACCGACAACCAGGTCGTCGTCGACCGGCCCCTGCCCTGGACGGCACGCCTGCAGGGCCGCCCGGTGGTCTTCGCCGGGGTCCCGGGCCGGCCGGGTCCGGCCTATCTCCAGGACGAGTCCTACCGCCTGGAGCAGGCCGTACCCGAGGGCCGCGGCGCCCGACTGCACGTCGGTTCCCAGCGGATCGTCGCGGCGCGGGTGCTCGTCGAAGCCATCGAGGCGGATGGCGGCGTCACCAGCACCTGGCCGAACGAGGTCCGCGGCGGACGCTTCGCCGACACCGGGCTGTTCACCGGCCGGCGCGTCGCCGTCAGCGGCGAGCCCGGCCGCGCCACCGGGGTGGCGGCCTACCCTTCTCGACGGACCTTCCAGCCCGTCGAGAAGGGCCTCTTCAAGCCCGGCGACCGCCTTGAGTTCCACATGATCCAGACAGGCGACCGCGCCCGCCTGCCACACCTGGCCAGCCTGCGGCGGACCGGCGCCGACTCCTGGGAGCTCTGGGCGACCGGCGAGGTCACGGTGCGGCTCCCGGCCCGGGACGGGCAGGCCCTGCAGACCGCCGACGGCGCCGCCCTGGCCACCGCCGCCGGCGGCCAGGTCGCCTGCCGCGTCGCCATCCCCCGGGACAGCGCCGCGCCGACCCGGCTGCGGCTCGTGACGCCCTGAAGACCGCACCGCCGGCCGGAGCCAGCTCGGCGGATGAGATACAGACGCATGGTGCGCGATGCCGAACGGAGCCGGCCCACGGCGCCGCCCGTGGACCGGGGCGCACCTGCGGCGCGGTGAACCGACGACGGGGCCGCGGCGTCGCGGTGGTGACTCAGAGCCAGTTCTGTACGACCGACGCACCTGGGGATCGCACTGGAGGGCACCCTCGACATGACGACCGATCTCAGAACCAAGCCCGACGCCGCCGCAGCCATGCGAGCCTGGGAGGCCTTCTGGCGGGGCGAGCGCCGCCAGCCGCTGGTCGCGGCGGTCCTGCCGAAACCCGGCGTCGAAGCGGTCGAGAAGCCGAACCCCTACCTCTGGGGACCCGACCTCGATGTCGACGCCTTCGCCACGCAGGCCCTGCGCTGGGCCGAGACCCACGACTTCCTCGGCGCCGCCCTGCCCTTCATCTACCTGGAGTTCGCCGCCGACCAGTTTGCCACCTTCCTCGGCGCCGACCTGACCTTCCCCAATCCCGGCGAGGGCGGCTGGCCGATCCACACCGTGGCCGACTGCCCGCTGGCCGAGGTCCACATCGAGTTCAGCGCTTCCGGGCGCTGGTGGGACCTGATCGCGCGCCTTGCCGGCGCCCTCACCCGGAGCTGTGGCGACAGCCTGCTCCTGGCTGGCCCGACCCTGAGCGCCAACCTCGATGTCCTCGTCGCCCTGCGCGGCGCCCAGACCGTGCTCATGGACCTGATCGACGCGCCGGACGAGATGAAGCGCGTCCTGTCCGAGATCTGCACCGCGCAGGCCCAGGCGGTGGCCGCTCTGGGCGACCTCCTCGACTACGAACACCGCGGCAGCATCAACCGCCACGGGATGTACTGCCGCGGCGCCATCAACGTCCTCCAGTGCGACTTCTCGTGCATGATCAGCCCGGACATGTTCCGCGAGTTCCTCGTGCCCTGCCTGGAGGCCGAGATGACGACCTACGGCGCCGTCGAGTACCACCTCGACGGCCCCGGGGCGCTGCACCACCTCGAGGCACTCTGCGCACTCGACCGCCTCGACATCATCCAGTGGGTCCCCGGCGCCGCCGACGAACACCGCGACTGGTCCGACCTGTTCCGCCGCATCGACGCCCTGGGCAAAGGCCAGATCCGCGGTGGCCGCCCCGAGGCGCTGGAACGCTGGGCGGGTGAGCTGCGGACGCGCAAGCTGTTCTGGATCCTCGGCGGCGCCGACCGCCGCCAGGCGGAGGCAGTCCTGGCGCGGTACGCCGAGGGCTGACGGCCGCGGGTGAAGCCAACGCGGCCGGGCGCGCGTCGTCGTCTCGCAGACTCTCAGCCTGCGATGCGTAACATCCTATTTCCCAGGGCATTGCCATGGGCTGACGGAGGATGCCCTTTCCGGGCGCCGGACCAAAGGCCCGCGGGGTGGCTCCTATGGAACGTCGCGGCGTGGTGCTGTCGACGCCGTTGCAGCTCGTGGACGCGTTCGCGTCTGTGTGAACTGAGCGCGAAAAGTGGACCACCCCGATAGGTGGATCGGGCATCTTGAAAACCCCGTGTGGCACCTGCCTGGTATAGGAGCCGGCCAGGGCCCAAGCAAGGAG
>JAGVUW010000517.1 GCA_019136035.1 Verrucomicrobiota bacterium
CTCGCGCGGCGTGCTCGTAGAGACCACGTGGCGCCATCGCGGGGCCCTCCTCGAGGGCGCCGTGCGGCTCAGCCACGGCGGCCCGGCGCCTCTCGCGCTGCGGCTCGAGCTGGCCCTCGACGGCCTGCCGCTCGGCGGGCGCTGCTTCGCGCCGGCACAGCCTTCCGAGGTCGACCTCGCGAGCGCGACCGGCGGCGTGGCCTGGGCCTACCGCGGCGCCGCCGGCCTGCCGCAGGGCCTGAGCCCGCGGAGCCTGGTGATGCCGCTGGTCTGCGTCTATGACTCGCATCGTGACCTCGGCTTCACCCTGGCGGCGCGCCTGGACGCACCGACGCCGGCCTTCGCCGTGGCCCTCAAGGACGGCCAGGCCATCCTGCAGCGCCGCGTCGTCGTGCCGCCCGGCGGCGCTGTGACCCTGCGCCAGGTCGTGCTGCGCCACGAGGCCTGCTGGCGCCCTGGCCTGGGCTGGATGCGCGAGGCCCACCCGGAGGTCTTCATGACCTCGGACGCCGTCGTCAACGCCACCCACGGGTGCTTCATCTACAGCAATACCGGCGGCGATGACCTCTGCGAGCAGCTCGCCCGGGAGGGCGTCCGCAATGTCGAGATCCACTGGAACTGCCCGTTCTTCGGGAAGAGCGTCCCCGCCGCGGAGCCATGGGTCAGGATGCTCGACGACCACTGGAATACCCTCAAGCTCACCACCGATCCCGCCGCACCCGGGCCGGACGCGCCCTACGCCGATATCGAGCGCTACGTGCGGCGTGTCTGCACGCCTGCCGGCAGGGTCGAGACCGTCCGACAGTTCATCCGCGGACTGCAGACGCGCGGCATGGCCGCCTTCCTCTACGTCAATCCGACCGAGTGCTGGGAGGTCTACGCCACACATGAGTACCCCGAGTGCATCGTGCGCCGACCGGATGGCACGGCGCGCCGCACCTGGTTCGACCACGTGGTCATGGACTGCCGCCCCGAGACCCGCTGGGGCCAGCACCTCATTGACGAGGTTGCCGGGCTCCTGCGGCTCTTCCCCGAGGCGGACGGGATCTTCATGGACCAGTCGGCCGGCGACCCGGATGACTCCAGGGTCTGCCGGATCACCACGGCACTGGCCGGGGTCGTCCACCGCGCCGGAAAGACCTGTTACTGGAACGGGCCCTACATGGTGGACCTCCTGAGGCACGCCGTCGGGCTGCTCGGTGAACTCGGTCCGGTCGAGGGCGAGCGCATCGCCTGGCTGACCATCGGCAATAAGGTCTGCTGCGGCCTGGGCCACAGCGAGACGCAGTACCAGCGCAACCTCCTGCATGGCCTCTGGCCGCCGGCGCCGAGCCAGACCCTGTCGCGGCGCTTCCGCATGAGCCCGCTGCCGGCGACGCCGGGGGCCATCCCCGAGGCGCTGGTGCGCCTGCACGACGCCTACCTGCCGATGTACGCCTCCTTCCCCGGCAAGGTCTGGTACCTCGGGGCGCGGCCGTTGCGGGTGCCGGAAGGCGTTCAGGCGAATCTCTTTGTGAGCCGTTCCGGTGACTACCTCGTGCCGCTGGTGGTTCCCGGCCATGAACTGGACCATGGCGTGGCGCGCCAGGGCGTCGCCATCGCCGTCCGCGTTCCCGATGCCGCCCGTCTGCGCGCGGCCTGGTTCTGTCCGGTCAACTTCCCGGGCCGGCACTTTGCCGTGCCGGTGTGCCATGCCGATGGCGAGGCCTGCGTCCGGCTCCCGTGGCTGGGCTCGGCGGGCCTGCTGGTCCTGAGCGCCGGTGCCGGCGCCGGCGAGGCGATGCCGTCGGCTGACGCGGTGCCGGGGCGGCCGCCCGAGGGGCCTCAGCCGCGACGCGTCGCCTGCGCCGTCATCCGCGCCGAGGGCTTCGTCCCCGACGGCAACCGGGACAGCCTCAACAACGGCCTCGTCACCACTGCGCCTCTGCCGCCGGTGCCGGTGCGACGGGTGCTCCTGAACAACCTGCCCATCGGCGACCTCGAGTCGGTGAACTCGCCGAACTGGCATCCCCTGGCTGGCGTCGGCATCCTGCATGGCCTGACGGTGGACATCACCCCGGTCCTGCGCCGTGATAGCGACCTGGTCATCGAGCCGGCCTGGCCCGGCGACTTCTTCAAGTTGCGCCACGTCGCCATGGTGGTGGTCTTCTCCGACGGCGTGGTGGTCCACTCTGCCGTGGACCGCGAGACCCACTCGAGCTGCGCCCATCCGCAGGCCGAGGGCGTCGTCGGCAGCCCGTTGCGCATCCGGCTGGTCTTCCCCGACCTGCCGGGACCGTCCGGCGAAGGCCAAGGAGGGCCCACATGAGTCCGTCGACTGTCGTGCCGCCGTCATGCGGCGAGGTCCTTGATCTGGGCGACGTCGCCCTGCGCGACGGCTCGCGGCTCGCCCTGCGCCGGCTCTCGCCGCCGGCGCCTGAGTACGCCGAGCGCCTCGGCGTCCTCCTCGACCACAAGCCGCCGCCGGTCCTCCGCAAGATCCGCCGGCAGCTCAGCGGCGCTTACTGCGAGGAGTGCGTCGACCGCTTCTTCATCGGCGAAATCGACGGGCGGCTGGCCGGGCATCTCTGGTATGGTTACGGCCGCGACGGCGCCGGCACAGCCAACTTCGGCGAGGTCTTCACCGCACCGGAGTTCCGCCGCCGCGGCGTGGCGGATGCCCTCACCGCCGCCTTCGCGGCCGATGCCGACGCGAGCCCGATCCGGCTGGCGCTCTGCACGGCCGGCGAGGTGGCCACACGCATCTACGCCCGGCATGGCTTCCGCACCGTCATCCCCGGCGCCACCCACGGGCCTCTGGTGCGCTTCGGGCCGCGTGAGTCGTGCGCCGACTTCCGCGAGTATGCCGCGGACTACTACACGCCGGGAAAGCCCGTGACGATCCAGCCCGGCAGCATTCGGCACCGCCACGACATCGACTGCCTGCTGCGGTTCACCCACATCCTGCGCGGCGGCGACACTGCCGCGTGCCTGCGCCGCGTCGGCCTGACCGGCGCCTCGCTGGCGGGCCGCATCGGGCCGGCCTGGCATGTCGCCAACGCCATGGAGGCGTGTTTCCAGGCCGAGGACGGCCGCGGCGTGCTGAGCGTGGCGACCCTGCCGGGCGGGCGCGTCGTGGGGTGGGCCTTCGCCCTGCGGCGCGAGAGCCCGGCAGAGTCCGGCAATGCGGTCCTGGATGTCGAACTGCACCCGGCCTACGCCGCGGCGGCAGAGGCGCTCATCGCCGAGACCCTGCGGCGCGCCGCCGTGCCCGGCCTCGAAGCCGTCCATGCCTGGTGCAGCGCCGCTCAGCGCGAGCGCCTCGAGGCCCTGACGGGGCAGGGGTTCGAATCCGTCGCACGCCTGCCGGACTACTGCCAGGACGAGCACGGCGCCCGCCACGACGCCGTCATCCTATGCTGGCATCCCCGGCGACGACCGCCGTCGAGCCAGGGAGGGCGCTGATCATGGTACTCAAGGACGGTCTGATCCACGAGGTCGAGGTCGACGACCAGGGCCGACTCTGCCGGCTGCTCCTCGATGGCCAGGAGTGGCGTCCGGTCGAGCCGGGTACCGGCTGGAGCCTCGGTGTCGAGATCGACGGACAGCCCCGGCGCCTTCGGGCCGCCGCCGGCGTCGCCGCGGCCGTCGAGGCCCGCTCCGGTGCCCTCCGGCTCGGTTTCTCGAGACTCTGCCTGGACGAGGGCGAGACCATCGCCGGCGGCGTCCGGGTCGAGTGGCGCCTCGCCGACGGACTCCTGCAGGGCCGCCTCGAGGTCGATGGCCTGCCACCGGCAATGCGAGTCGTCGAGATGGTCATGCCGGACCTGGCCTTCGCCTGGCACGACCCGCGACAGACAGCACTGGTCGTGCCTGTCGGCATGGGCCATGTCCTCCACGAGGCCGCCATCGGCCTGTTCAAGGCAACCGAAACGGTGACCTTCGGCACCCCCGAGTACCAGTGCTTCGGGTGGCTCGAGGGCTCGCGGGGGCTGTATCTCGACACGCGTGACTCGGCTGGCTGGGTCAAGTCATGGCGCTTCTCGCGGGTCGACGGCCGGGCGCTGCGTGTCGAGGCGGTCTGTGCCGCCCCGGGGGATGCCGTCGGCGGGCGCGGCATGGCGTTGCCGTACTGGGTCAGCATTGGCGCCTGCACCGGGCACTGGTACGACATTGCGTGTCGGTACCGTCGCTGGGCTCTGGAGCAGCCCTGGGCGGCGCGGGGGCCGGCCGAGCGCCGCGGCAGCTTCTTCGGCGAGATCGCCGGGTGGCTGTGGAACCGCGGCGCCATCGAACGCGTGGTGCCGCCGACCCTCGAGCTGGCACGGCGCCTCGGCGTGCCCCTGGCCCTGGACTGGTACTGGTGGCATCGGCATGGCTACGATACCGAATACCCGGACTACTTCCCGCCGCGGCAGGGCACCGCGGCCTTCAAGGCCGCCGTCAAGGCCCTGCAGGCGGCCGACGTCCGCGTCCAGGTCTACACCAACGGCATGACCTGCGACCAGGACGGCGACAGTTGGGAGCCGGTCGGGCCCAAGGCCGCCGTCGTCAAGCCCGACGGGTCCTTCAAGTCCTTTGCCTTCAATGTCTTCACCAAGCATCGGCTGGCCTACATGTGCGGCGCCGCCGAGGCCTGGCGCGACCTCTATGTCGGAGTCGCGGACCAGGCGCATGACCTCGGTCTCGATGGCCTCTACATCGACATGATCGGCAACGCCGGCGGCTACGAGGCCTGCTACGCCACCGACCATGGCCATACCCCCGGCGGCGGCTGCTATGGCATGCAGGGCTTCCGCAAGCTCTTCGAACGCGTCCGCGAGCGCCACCCGGAGTGGCCGCTGTCCACCGAGTCGACGCAGGAGATGTACCTGGACCTGGCCGAGGGCTCTATCATCCTCTGCACCAGCGGCGAGCGTTTCGGGCGCGAGAGGCTCTACGGCTGCCGGTGCGAAGCGGTGCCGCTGTTCTCGGCGATCTACCACGGGCACTGCGTCTGCTTCGGGAACTACGCCCTCGTCGACGGCGTGCCGCCCTACGACGACCTCTGGCCGGCGGAACACCGCCCCAACCCCGCGGCCGAGCGTGACTGGCCGGCGCTGTGTCCGGACCAGTTCGCCTACGAACTGGGGCGCACCCTGACCTCGGGCTGCCAGCCGATGGCCTGCAACCTCACCGCGGCGCACCTGGCTGACCCGGCCCGGAAGCCCGATATCGCCTTCCTGATCGACGTCTTCCGGTTCTACCACCGCTACCGCGAGCACCTCCTCTGGGGGCACATGCTGCCGCCCGGCGAGATGCGCTGCAGTGAGACGCTGGTGCGCTTCATGCAGCGTTTCATCTTCACCCCGGCATCGGAGGTCCGCCTGGTCGACCTGCCGCGGCCGCAGGTGCTGCATTCGTCCTGGGTGTCACCGTCCGGCCAGGCGCTCCTGGTGCTGGTGAACCCGACGCGGCAACCCGCGCCGCTGGGCTTCCATCCGGCCCCCGGCTGGCGGGCGGTGCCATCCACGGCGGATGGCCTCAGAGTCGAGGGCGGCTGGCTGCGGGGCTGCCTGGCGCCGCGGTCGCTGACGGCGGTGGTCCTGGCGCCGGGCTGAGACCGCCGGACGGCGCGTCGTAGGTGCCGTGGCTCGGACTCGGGGGCAGCCCCAATGATGGCTCTTCCGGCAACTGCGCACTTCCGGTGAAGATTGGGGGGGCATGTACGTGGATCTCCCCACGGCACACGTCCTGATGGGACGGCCCTTGGGTGGTGCCTCCATCCCAGAGGCTTGCGGTAGGCAGTCTGCCGCAAAGAAGCGCAAGAGACGCAAGAGGGAGAAGGAGTTCGCTTCCACTCGCCGATCAGCCTCTCTTGCGCTTCTTGCGCCTCTTTGCGGCCAATCTGACCCCGAGAGTACGCTGAGGTCCGCAGAGGGGGGCCGAGGACCGCCATGGCCGAACGGCCCGTTGATCTACCGCAGAGGACGCCGAGGTACGCAGAGGGGGGCGAAGGACCGCCATGGCCGGGCGGATCTTCTTTCTACCGCAGAGGACGCCGAGGTACGCAGAGGGGGGGCGAAGGACCGCCATGGCCGCATCGATCACGGCCCCGCTCCCCCTCACCGACCTTCCTCCTCTGCGTCCCTCAGAGTCCTCTGCGGTGGACACCTTCTGTCAAGTTTTGGTTTCCGTTTGACCCTCTGCGGTTCTGGGTTCCTCTTCTTCCTTCTTGGCCCGCGGGGCCTGTCGGTCGGAGGCCCCCCCTTTAGGTCTGGGGGCCGCCGACCGGCTCGTCGAACTAACACCGTCAGGCGGTTGCCGACGGCGGTGCTTCTGGTGCCTTGCCGAGGCCGTCCGAAGGCGCCTCGCCGGCGCCGTCGGCGGGAGCGCTGTTGCCACCCTTCCGGCGGGCGCGGTGCAGGTGTACCTGCAGCAGGCTGATCTCGGCGGGGGTGACGCCGTCGATGCGCGCCGCCTGGCCCAGGGTCTGCGGGCGCCGTTTCTCGAGCTTGAGCCGCGCCTCGGTGCTGATGCCGCGCTGGGCGAAGGTGAAGTCTGGCGGGATAGCCCAGTCCTCGAGGCGTCGCAGGGAGGCGGCCTGGGCCACCTGGCGTTCCGTGTAGCCCTCGTACTGGCTCTCGATCTCCAGGTGGGCGATGGCGCGCGCCGGCAGGTCCGGCACGCCGGGCAGATCGGCGTAGCGGCCGCCGGGCGCGCGCAGGAGTTCCCACAGCGATCGGCCGTGGTGGCGGTGCTGCTGCAGGAAGGCACGGCCGTGGGCGATGGCCGCCTCGAGGGCCTCGAGGGGCGCCAGGTCGGCGGCGGAGACCAGGCCGAGGCGGTGGCCGCGGCGCATCAGGCGCAGGTCGGCGTTGTCCTGACGCAGGATGAGGCGGTACTCGGCGCGGCTGGTGAAGAGACGGTAGGGCTCGACGATGTCCTTCGTGACCAGGTCATCGATCATCACCCCGATGTAGGCCTCATCGCGGCCCAGCACCAGCGTCTCGCCGCGCCCGGCGGCCAGCACGGCGGCGTTGACGCCGGCGACCAGGCCCTGCCCGGCGGCTTCCTCATAGCCGCTGGTGCCGTTGATCTGGCCGGCCAGGAAGAGATTCGGCCAGCGCCGCACGGCCAGGGTGCGGTCGAGCTGGTGCGGCAGCACGACGTCGTACTCGATGGCGTAGGCGTAGCGGCTGATGTGGGCGCGCTCCAGGCCGGGCAGCGTGCGCACCATGAGCCACTGCACATCGACCGGCAGGCTGGTCGAGATGCCGTTGAGGTAGTACTCGTCGGTGAAGTGTCCCTCGGGCTCGAGGTAGACCTGGTGGCGTTCGCGCTCGGCAAAGCGCACCACCTTGTCCTCAAACGACGGGCAGTAGCGCGCGCCGGTGCCGTGGATGCGCCCCGAGTACAGCGGCGAGCGGTCGAGGTTCTCGCGCACGACGCGGGCGGTCTCCGCGGTTGACCAGGTCAGGTAGCACGGGTGCTGAGGCAGCTCGGGGCCGCCCAGACACGGCAGGTCGGAGCGGTCCTCCCGGAAGGCAAAGCGCCCCGGCGACGGGTCGGGGTCCTGGCGCTCGAGGCTGGCCAGGTCGAGGGTGCGGCCCAGGACGCGCACCGGCGTGCCGGTCTTCAGACGGGCCGTCTCCAGGCCGAGGTCGCGACGGAGGCTCTCGGAGAGGGCCGCCGCGGCCGGGTCGCCGGCGCGGCCGCCGGGGAAGGCCGAGAGTCCGTAGTGGAGGGTCGCCGCCAGGAAGGTCCCCGTCGCTACGACCACCGCGCCAGCCGTGAAGACATCGCCGAACTCAGTCTCGACACCGGTGACGCGTTCGCCGTCGACGCGCAGGCGGACGGCCTGCGCCTGGTGCACGAAGAGCCCGGGACAACGCTCGATGACGTGCTTCATGCGGCGCTGGTAGACCACCTTGTCGCACTGCGCCCGGGGCGACTGCACCGCCGCGCCCTTGGAGCGGTTCAACATGCGGAACTGGATGCAGGCCGCGTCGGTGTTGAGCGCCATCTCGCCGCCGAGGGCGTCGATCTCGCGCACGACGCCGACGGCCGGATTGCAGGACATCTGCGCGATGTGGTCGTTGTTGATCGTCAGCAACAGCACGCGCGCGCCCAGGCGCGCCGCCGCCAGGGCCGCCTCGCAGCCGGCATGACCGCCGCCAATGACGACGATGTCGTAGTGGGTGAGTGCGCTGTCCATCGAGGGCCATAACATAGCCCTCGCCGTGGTCCCCGCCGAAGCCGCGGTCCACGCTGATCAGATCCAGCGCGATGCAGGCCAGGCGCGGAAGGGCTGCCTCAGCCGGAAACCGGGCGGTGCGTCTCGGCGCGTCCACAGGAGCCACAGCGTGGGGCCGTGGCGACACACCCCAGTTCACCGAACATCTCCAGCAGGTTCGTGACGATCTTGACCGAGGCGCTGATCTCGGCTCGGGACGAGCCCAGCCATGTCTCGTATCCCCCCAGCGCGTGGTGCCTGGGCGTGGGCAGGTAACCGAAGCTGCCATTGGCCAGTTCCATGGTGAAGGTCGGCTTGAAGGGGCTCTTCTCCTTCAGTTCCAGGCCGATCTCGACGAAGACCTCGAAGGGAATGGCCGCGATGCCCACGTCGCCCACGCGAAGGGCCTGGAGGACCGCCGTAAACTCCGCCGGCAGTTCGTGCTGTGACAGGATGCGGTCGACGTAGACCTCCTCATGCGGCCGCTCGGGAAGCGGCTGCGCGCCGGCCTTGACCTCCCGGGCTCGGGCCACCTCTTCGGCTGTGGGCTTGCGCCATGCAAGCGGCAGCCCCCGCTGCACCATCTGCACGGGAACCCAGTCGTGAAATACCACGTTGCGGTGCGCCTCGAACACTCTCCGGGCCACGTCGTGAGCCACGTAACGCATCTGCTCGTAGGGCTCCCGGCGCGGCCGCGGCTTGCGGAAGTCGACGTTGTTGATATCGCCGCTTGTGCCGTTGGACATGATGCCGACGAACGGCGGGCTGAGCCGGTCGGCGCCGAAGAGCTCCTGGATTCGGTCCGCGAACACGGCGAAGTAATCCGCGGAGATATGGCCCTGGCCGACGCCGCCGACGTAGTGGAGCGAGTAATTGGCCAGGAGCGCGATCGGCCGGCCGTCGGTCGACTGTACGGAGAGGAAACAGATCTGCGGGTCGACCGGCCCGGCGGGCTCGAGGAGCTCCGGACTGCCGGCGGGCGGATTCATCTTGGCCTTGTCGACGCCGCCAAAGGGGTTGACGAGCTTTGTGCTCGGCTTCATGAGCCAGCGACGGTTGTTCACGTGCTCCTCTGCCGCCACGGTGCCCCAGCCGATCCGTGCGGGTTCGAGGTTGTTGATGGCGCAACACACGCCATCGGCGATGCGCCGGGCCAGGAAGTCCTGGTGGGGGAACACAGCCGTGGCCGAATGCGTGTGTACCGCCGCGATGAGGACGCGGTCCGTCGGCAGCCCCGTGCTCTCGAAGATCATCCTCTTGGCCGCTTCACAGTCCTCGGCCGGGATGCCCAGCTTGTCGATCACCACCAGCGCCACGCGGTTGGTCCCGTCGTCCAGCACCAGGCAGCGCGCGTGGAGTTGGTCGTGGACGTGGGTGGCCCTGGGGCGCGTCCAGTTCCCGACAATCTCCGCGCCCAGCGACGGCGTGATGTTGCTCGTGGCCGCACCGGCGCGGAAGACCGTCGCGCCCCCCGTTGCCGACGAGGTGTCGCTCCCGCATCGATCCTGGGTCTGGCTCATGGAGACTCTCCTTGCTCTAGGAAAACCACTGGCGGGCCATCGGAGACTGTCGTCACGGGGACACGCCTTGGGCACGGCGCGATCGGCGCGGCCCGTTCTCGTCCCCGGCGGGAAGCGGGCCGGGCACCGGGACCGTCGTCGGCCCTGCACGGTCCCGGCTGATCGTGGTATGGCGGTCAGCCCAGCGGGCGGAGTTCCACGGCCAGGACGGCCAGGCCCTCGCGGACTCCCGCCGCGATGGCCTCGGCACGCAGTTCCAGGCGCTGCGCCCCGGCGGCGGGGATCTCCAGAAGTCCCAGCCGCGTCGCCGCCAGCCAGAAATGCACGGTGCGGTGCCCGCTGATCGGCTCGTCCGAGGTCACCTCGGCGGTCAGGCCCGACCCGCCGACACGCACCGCCACGCGGTGGCCGCTGCCGACCTTGCTGTTCCAGTAGGGAGAGCCCAGGATGAGGCGGACTTCGTACCGCCCCGGCCGCTCGGCCTTGAAAGACCAGCTCAGCCAGTCGGCGGTGTCCGTCCAGCCCTCCAGCAGGCCGCCGCGGGTCAGGGTCGGCGTGCGTTCGCCCGCGGGGCTGTGGACGGCCGCCAGGTGGATCGGCAGGGCGATGCCGCCGTCGGGCTGCTGCACCGGCAGCGTTTCGACCTGGGCCGGGCCGTCGAGGCCGAGGACGACCACGGACCAGTGCGGATCCGGGCGTGCCCCGTCGAGGTGCAGGCGCAGGCTGTCGACGCCGCTGGCGTCGTCGCGCCACTGCTCGAACCGGAGGGCGCGGCCGGGGTCGGCGAGCAGGCCGGCGCGCCGGACGCGGTTGCGCAGGCCGCTCAGGGCCAGGGTGGCCGGCCAGTCGGCGAGGATCAGGAAGAGCCGATGGTCCTTGCAGGTCACGCGGCCCCAGGAGAACTCGTGGGGGAAGGGGCTTGCGGAGGTGCCGTAGATGGCCTCACCATTGACGCGCATCCACTCGCCGATCGCCTCGAGGCGTTCGACGCTCGGGGCGGGTATCTCGCCCTCGCCGGTGGGGCCGACATTGAGGAGGTAGTTCACGCCCTTGCTGGCCAGCTCGGTCAGGAGCCCGAGGAGGTCGCCGACTGACTTCCAGTTCTCGTCGTAGGACTTGTAGCCCCAGGTGTCGTTGAGCGTCGCGGGTGTCTCCCAGTCGCCGATGACCGGGCCGTAGGGTATCTGGTTGTCGCCGAGGCTGCCGTAGTCGCCGACGCCGTTGCCGACGCGGCCGCTGACCAGGCAATCGGGCTGCAGTTCGTGCACGAGCCGACGCAGTTCGAGGCTCTGCTCGCGGCTGATCATCACCGGGGTGTCGAACCAGATCAGGCCGATCGGGCCGTACTGGGTGAGGAGCTCATGCAGTTGGGGCTTGACCTTCTCCTCGAGGTAGCGCGCGAAGCGCTCGGGCGAGGCCGAGGGCCCGGTCCAGCCCTTCTCGGTGACCTCGTCCCAGTGACCGGCCCCGCCCGGGGCGTGCCAGTCCTGCGACTGCGAGTAGTAGAAGCAGAGCTTCAGGCCGTGCTTCTGGCAGGCCGCCGAGAGCTCCTTCATCACATCGCGTTTGAACGGCGTCGCGTCGACGATGTTGTAGGGATTCGAGGGCGAATGGAACATCGCGAAGCCATCGTGGTGCTTGCTGGTGATGACGAGGTACTTCATGCCGGCGCGCCGGGCGAGGGTGACCCACGCCTCGGCGTCGAACTTGACCGGGTTGAAGGTCTTGGCCAACTCCGCATACTCGGGGATGGGTATGCGGGCGTTGTACATGATCCACTCGCCGATGGAGGGGATCTGCTTGCCCTTCCAGGTGCCGGCGGGCCGGGCATAGAGCCCCCAGTGGATGAACATGCCGAAGCGCGCCTCGCGCCACCAACGGATCGACTCGGGTGCCTTCACGTCGTCGGGGGTGTCCATGGTGTTCTGCTCGCCGCTCCTCGTTGCTGCCATCCGTCCGGGACGCCCCGTCCCTGGCACGTCCCTGATCGTCCGCCCTCCACCCTCCGCCCTCCGCCCTCCGCCCTCCGCCCTCTGACCTCTGACCTCTGACCTCTGACCTCCGCCCTCCGCCCTCTGACCTCTGACCTCCGCCCTCCGCCCTCTGACCTCTGACCTCCGCCCTCCGGCCGCAGCGCCTCAGGCCGCCGCCGTGGCGGTCTCGACCGGCTGGCGGGTGGCGCGCCACAGCACCGGCACCGCCTCCGCCAGCAGGAGCAGCCCCAGCAGGATCAGGACCAGCGCCGCCCAGGGCAGCGCCGAGGTCGGGAAGGCCACGAAGGCCCCGGACGGGGTGAAGAAGCCGCGCCGCACAAAGCCGAGCAGTGCCCAGATGCTGACCACGTACATCCACAGCGCCGGCAGTCCGGCGACCGGCCAGACCCAGGCGGCGCGGCGGGTGCGGTAGAGCCACACCGTGACGCCCAGGAGGGCCAGGGCCGCCAGGAGCTGGTTGCAGGACCCGAACAGCGGCCAGAGCATGCGCCAGGCCGGCAGGGGCCGTCCGGCGGCGTCCTCGAGGCGCTGCATCATCATCAGCAGCGGCAGGCCGGTCGTGAGGATCGTCGCCACCCAGCGGCCGCAGCGGCCCTGCCAGCCGGTGAGTTCCTGGAGGATGTAGCGACCGAGGCGGGTGCCGACGTCGAGGGTATCGTAGACGAAGGTGGTGAAGGCCAGGAGGGCGAACGAGACCGCGAAGGTCGACGGCACCCCGATGACCTGCAGGAAGCTGCCCATGCCGAGGCCATAGATCAGGTTGGCCTTTGGCGCCCCCCCCGCCACGGCGCTGTGGTTGGGCGCGAGCATCATGACGCAGCCGAGCGAGACCACGGCGACCATGGCCTCCATAAGCATGGCGCCGTAGCCGATGGGCTTGGCGTCGGTCTCCAGGCGGAGCTGCCGTGAGGAGGTCCCCGACGACACCAGGGCATGGAAGCCGGAGCAGGCGCCGCAGGCGATGGTGATGAAGAGGATG
>JAGVUW010000328.1 GCA_019136035.1 Verrucomicrobiota bacterium
CATGGTCATGATCGTCCCGGCCGGGAGGGTCCAGTTGGCCGCCAGGCCGGGCAGGGTGAAGGTCTGCACGAGGGTCCCGTAGATGGCCGCCGGGTAGAGGATGTTGGTGACCAGTTGCGAGATCTGGCGGGTGCCGGTGCTGTCGAGCAGGCCGCGCCGGCGTGCCAGGACGCCCATGAGGACCATGGAACAGACGGCCAGCAGTCGGACGACAATGATCTGCATGATCGCTTCGGCTTTCTCTCAGGCGGTCCGGATCGGCCCGGCGCGCGCCGTGTCGACGCGGCGTCCTGCCGCGCCGGCGCGGCTCAGGCTTGGACCCGCCCCGGCGGTGCGTCGTTCGACGGCGTCCACAGCGAGCGGGCCTGGAGGACGGCGCGGCCGGTGTCGGCTGTGTGCAGGGCGTGGAGGGCTTCCCAGCCGTCCGCGGTGCGTGTCACCGCGACGGCAGCGCGCAGGGCTTCGCCGTACACGGCGCTGGTCCGGAAGATCACCGCGAGGTCCTGCAGACTGCCGTTTCCCCAAAGATCGTCGGGGACGCTCTCGACGGCCATCTCGATGAGGCGGACGTTGTTGGCGTGGTCGTTGATGTCCAGGTCGTAGCGTCGCACCTCGAAGCGGCGTTCCGCGGCCTCGGCGGTGACCTCCGGGAGGCGTGGCGGGACCTCGACCAGGGGCGCCGGGTGGGGCTCGGGCACGAGGTCGCGCACGGCCTGCGGCATGGGCACAGGCCGGCCGTCGGTGGTGCGGACCATCATCCAGCGCGAACTGCCGCACACGCAGGCGGCGGTGTCATCATCGGCGAAGCCCGTGAAGTCGCGGTGGGCGATGCGACTGGCGGCGCCGGTCGGGCCGGTCTCCAGGGTGAGGGTCGCCGGAGTCGGCACCCGGCGCAGGCGTTGCACCCGGAGGGCCGAGAGGACCCACGACAGGCCTTGGGGAAGGAGGGCGTCAAGGCCGACGCCGAGGCGGCTGGCGTGCGCCCCCGCGGCCTGCTGGAAGAACAGGCAGGCCAGCGGCAGGCCGTGGTGCGTCCAGTGGCAGGCGGCGCCGAAGGGCAGGGGGTGGGTCTCGCTGTACGGCAGTCGTCCTCGTTGCACGGGGGCCTTCTCCTAGCCTGACCACGTCACGCGCCGGGACATCCGGCTTGGCTCAGAGCCGGTCGATGGCGCCGAGCAGCGCCGCGATCTGCGCATCGCGTACGGCCGTCCTGTGGCCGGCGCCCAGGACGCGCTGGACGCCGCGGATGCCGTGCCGCAGGACGATCTGGTTGTAGGCGACGTCACAGAGCCGCATCGGCTCGCCGAGCTCCTCGCCGCCGGCGCGGGCGCAGGGCTGGCGGTCCTCAAGGGCCGCCAGGAGGACCTCGTCGACGGTGGCGTTGTCGGGGATGGCGCCGAGGGCCTGGAGGACGAGGCCCTGAGTGACCGCGTCGCTGTTGTCGTAGATCTCGACGAGACGGGGCACCGCGTCCGCGGGGAAGGCCGCCAGGGCCGCCCGGGCCACCGCCCACCTCCCGGCCTGTGTCACGCGCGTGGGGCCGTCCTCGGCGATGGGGGTGGCCGCGAGGTCGGCGAGGACCCCGGTCGCCATCGCCAGGGCCGCCGCCGGGCGGCCCTCATAGCCGGCCCGCGCCGCCAGGCGCAGCCGGGCGGCGTCAGCCAGGAGGTCGGGCGACTGCAGGCGCCGCGGCAACAGCGCGGCCGGGCACGACGCCAGGGCCCGCAGGCGCCGCCGCAGTGCCGGGTCGAGGTCCGTGACGGTGAGCGGCGCGGCCGGCTGTGTCGGCGCGGCCTTGGCAAGGGGGGCGCCGTCGGGGCTGGCGCTGCCCCGCATCGACGGCGGCGGCTGGGTGAAGTCGTAGTAGTCATGAATCGGATCGGCGGCCTGCATCGCGGCCCAGATCTCGGCGTCGCTCTTCCCCTGGAGGTAGGCCTGCAGGTAGGGCAGCACCCCGTTGGCGTGGCTGTCGCCGAGGGTGAAGAAGACGATGCCGCGCTGGAAGGTCTCGAGGAAGTACTGCCCCGAGTAGCAGCTATCCAGGTAAAGCCGGGCGTAGCGCATGCGACCCGGCTCCACGGCCAGGCCGCGGCGGGCGAGGATGGTCCGGCTACCATAGTGCGACAGGGGCATGGTGCTGTTCTCGATGACCTCGTCATAGGCCTCCGGTGCCTCGGCGGCGGTGACGCGGATGGCGTCGGCGATGACCAGTCCTCGTATGGCGTCGTTGCTGACGGTGACCGTGCCGCTGCCGGCGGTGAAGGCGAATCGGCCGAGGCTCACCCAGCCCATGCCGTTGTCCTGCTGGTTGACGCGTACGGTCGTGCTGCCGCCGTCGTGGCTGATGGTGTAGGGAACGCGCTGGGCGTGCTGCGACCGGGCCGGCCACCAGGCCGCGACGTCGTAGAGGCCGTCCTGCGGGATATCGAGGGCCCAGGTCGCCGTGCTGGTGCCGTCTCCGGCCGGGGTGGTCAGGCAGTCGTCGTCCGAGGCCTCATCGTTGAAGAACGCGGCCGACCACGCGCCCTCGCACTGGAAGGCACGCTGGTCGTTAATGATGAAGCAGTCGCGATGCGCCGGGTTCGCGGGGTCCGGGATACCCCCATCGGCGTCGTACCAGGCCCGCCGCCGCGTCGACGGGAAGCGCTCCAGGAAGCTGCCGGGAGCGACCTCGATCGGGTAGTGGGTCGGGTCGCCCGGCAGTTGGTAGGTTAGGAGGTAGTTGTAGGGGGGGGCGCCGGCGGGGTCGCCGAAGGTGTAGGGCATGACCGCGCTGGCGCCGTCCCGATAGCGCGGCTCCCAGAACGGGTACTTCTGCTTTTCGCGCATCTTCAGGACATTGACGCCGATCCACGGGGAGGAGCAGGCGAAGAGGCGGTCATCGTCGATCGTGCGCAGGTCGGTGATGGTCTGCGACCACAGCTCCCCGGGGGTGGCGAAGGCCGGTCCGAGGCCGTAGTTGGCGTGGCTGCCGATGACCACGTGGGCGCCCTCGGTGGTCAGGGCCCGCTCGAGGCCGGCACGGTCGGTGACAACGTGGATGACCACCGGCCGGCTCAGCCCGGGGTGCGTGTAGACGCAGCGGCCGTGCGAACGCCGCGCCCCGAGGCTGAAGAGGAACCTCTCGATCGTGGCCTTGGCGTCGGGGTCCGGGCTGTACAGCGGGCAGATGAAGAGGTCCTCGACCGCCTCCGGCCCGGCCGTGCCCTGCGTGGGCACGGCGCCGGCGGGACGCTGACGGGCGGGCGCCGTGGGGCTGTTGACGGCGCCCACCGGCGGCGTCAAGGCCCGCGGCGTCGGGCCGCGCTGCCGCGGCAGACCCGTCGACAGCCAGAGCCCGAGCAGGCCGGCGGTCACCACCAGGAGTCCTCTCGCCATGGTCATCGGCTCAGCCTTTCATCTCGATGTCGCCGTGCGCAGGTCGCGCGCCAGGACAGCCCTTGGATCCCTCGTTGGGCCTGCGGTGGCCATGGGGAACCCATACCATAGCGGCCGCACCGGCGCCCCGCCAGGCCGGGAGGCCTCGGACGCGGCGTCAGCCACCCCCTGACGGCGGCCCGAGCGTCCCGCCTGCTTCGGCGGCATCTCCGAGAGTGGACAGGCGTCCCGCCTGTGTCGGCGGCTGTCCGCAGCCGCTCCCCCTGGGACCGCCGAGCGTCGGCTCGGCATCGTTCGGGCGCCGCAGCGGCGCCCATTCTGCAGCGGCGGCCGCCCCTGGCCGCTCTGGGGGAGGGCAAGAGGACTACGGATGGACACCGATGGACACGGATGGGGAGGGGAAGAGGGGCGAGTACGCCCGTGCGTCGGTGCGTCGGTAGACGGTGCGTCCGTGGAGCCGGAGTCACAGGCAGGGGGCCGGGAGACCGGGGGTCGGGCGTCCGGTAGTCGGTAGTCGGCTCCGGGGGTGGGCGCCACGGTCTGATTGGCGCTCTCTTGTGTAGCGGCGGCTGTCCCCAGCCGCTCCGGATGGGATGTGGCATGCGCATCCCTGCGCATGGTTCCCCGCGCCGGCCCGCGGCGGCGGCGTCCATCCTGTCCACTCTGTCCACAGTGTCCACCCCGTCCACTTTCCCGCCGCCGCGCTTGCCGAGAGTGGCACAGGCGTCCCGCCTGTGTCTGCGGCTGTGCCAGCCGCTCCGGTGGGCGGCGCAATTCGCCCATGGCTGTCTGGGAGTCCGGTTCTGGCACCCCTCCAGGGTGCATGGCGTGCAACCCGCGGTTCCGGGGGTCGTACTCCGCACGACCCCCGGCTACGATCTGGCACCCCTCCAGGGTGACCGTGTGAGCGCTGACGCGATCCCCGAACAGCCCTCCGTGGCACCGGCGGGCGGTGGATCGGGGCGCTATGTTGGCGGGCAGGGCTTGTGTTGCAGGAAAGGGTCCGCGATGTCGACGTCGTTCTTCCATGTCAACCTCTGTTCAGTCCTGGCCGCGTCGGTTCTGGCGGCGGTGCCGGTCGTCGGCGCCGAGGCCCGCCCGCTGGTGTGCCGCGCCGTCGAGGAGTTCGGCCGGGTCACCATCGGGGAGCCGGCCATCTCCTACGCGCATGTGGTGACGCTCTTCGCCGTGGACAAGCGTCCGACGCCGGGGGAGGGTTCCTACCAGGACCACCTTGACTGGGTCAACGACCCCCTGCACACCTGCGTCGCCGATGGCACCGGCGCCCTGGCGGTGCTGGCGCATCCGTCGGTGACGCAGGCGGAATGGATCGCCTCGCTCGAGGGCCTGACCGGCATGGAGATGCACTACGCCGGCGAGGCGGCCTCGCGCGATGCCCTCTGGGATGACGTCCTGCGCCGTCGCTGCGCCGCCGGCCGGCCGCCGCTCTGGGCCTTCGCTGCCGACGACACGCACTCGCGCACGCGCATCAACCTGTCGTGGTACGCGGCGCTCCTGCCGCGCCTTGACGAGCACTCGCTCAAGGCGGCGCTGCGGGCCGGCGCGCTCTACGTCAGCAATGGCCCGACGATCGAGCGGGTGGCGGTCACGGGGACCCGCATTGCCCTCGACCTCGGCCAGCCCTCGGAGGTCCTGTGGCTGCGGGCCGGCCAGTACAACCAGCCCGGCGGCAGCTTCACCGTCGGCAACGCCACGGGCGCCTGCGTCTGCCTGCAGCGCGACGAGGGCGTGACGCGCAGTGAGGTCGACCTCGCGGCCCTCGGGGTGCCCCTGAACGAGATGGTCTTCGTGCGGGCCATCGCGCGTACCTCGGCCACGAGCGAGGCGCTGACGCAGCCCTTCCTGATCGACCCTGACGGCCGCATCCGCAACCCGTATCCCGCCAGCGGCCTCTGGGTGCGTGGCCAGACGCATAACCACGTCGACAGCTCGATCCAGGCCCACCTCGACGGCGATGCCCCCGTGCACGCCTTCCGCAAGGCCTACCGCGACATCGGCCAGGAGGCCTCCTTTGCCCTGGAATACAGCTACTGGGAGGTGCCCCTGGGCCGCCCCGCCTCGGACGGCTTCCCGGATCTCACGGCTGTGGCGCCGGACCGCCTGCCGGCCGGCCGCGCCGGCACGCTGCGTGTGACCGGAGTGAACTTCCAGGCCGGCCTGGCCGTGCAGCTCGGCGCGCGCCGTCTCGAGGACGTGGTGGTGGAGAGCCCGACCGCGCTGCGGGTGGTGCTCCCCGGCGACCTGCCGGCGGGCGTCTACGACCTCGTGGTGACCAACCCGGACGGCTTCCGCGGGGCGCTCTGCGATGGCTTCACGGTGCAGGACGCCGCCGCCTCGTTGGCCGGTTGGACGACCTTCGGCCCGCCGGAGCTGCCCTGGCCGCAGACGATCACTCTGGCGGTCTTCGGCGAGGCGCTCTGGGCCGGCACCATGCACGGCGCCGCGCGCTATGTCGACGAGCGCTGGGAGACGGTCCTTCCCGGCGAGGCGATCTACGGCATGGCGGCCCTCCCGGATGGCGGCGTGGCTCTCGCGGTGGGCTCCGGCGTGCGCATCGTCGACGCCGCCGGCCAGGTGCACGCCGAGAAGGTGGGCAACGGCGCGAAGAACGAGCGCTGGGGCTGCATGGCGGTCGACGCCGAGGGCCGCTGCTGGGCCGGCGGCCGCTGGGGCAATGGCCTGGCGCGCCGCGGCGCCGATGGCGTCTGGACGCTCTGGACGCAGGCCGCGGACGGCCTCCCGAGTTCGAGCTGCCACGCCATGATCCGCGCCGATGACGGCGTCATGTGGGTCGGCTTCTCCAACGGCCTCTGCCGGCGTGTCGGCGAGGCCTGGGAGAAGGTCGCGCTGCCGCCGGAGCTGGGCCGGTCGCCGTCCTGCCTGACGCGCGGTCCGGACGGCGCGATCTGGGTGGCGGCCCTCGACGCCGAGCGTGGCGGCGTGGCCTGCCTTCGCCCCGACGGTACGGCGCAGGCCATCACGGCGCCGCCGCTGCCAAGCCCGCGCATCAGCGCTGTCCTCGCCGCCCGTGATGGCAGCGTGTGGTTCGCCTCGCGGCGCGGCGTGGCACGCCGCGATGCCGCCGGGGTCTGGCAGACCTTCACAACCCGCAATAGCGGCCTGGCCTGGGACGCGGTCATGGCCCTGGCCGAGGACTCGCGCGGCCGCATCTGGATGGCCACCGGCCGCGGCCTGAGCCGCTTCGACCCGGCCGCCGTCGCGTCCGTTCACCCATGAAGGAGTCGCTCTGCAATGGAACCGATCCTTGATGCCCGCGTTACCTTCCGTCGCCTCACTCCCGCCGGCGAACACTGGTTCTTCGGCTACTACGACAACCAGGCCTTCGCACCTGACGACCGCCGCCACCTCGGCCATCGCGTCGGCTTCTGCGACCGCCTGCCCGGGCCGTCGGACGAGGCCGAGCTGGCCGTCATCGACCTCGATGACACCGGCGCGGCCGCCGGCGCGCCGCGCGTCTTCGCCCGCACCCGCGCCTGGAACTTCCAGCAGGGCGCCATGCTGCAGTGGGTGGGCCAACGGCCCCAGACGGTCTTCCACAACACCGCCACCCCCGACGGCGAGTACCGCGGCGTCGTCCGTGACCTCCGTCGCCCGCAGGGCCGCGAGCTGCCCATGGCTCTGGCCGACCTCTCCGTCGACGGCCGCTGCGGCCTGTCGGTCAACTTCGACCGCGTCTTCGCCTTCCGTCCCGGGTATGGGTACTGCCAGAAGCCGGATCCCTGGGCGGGGCAGCGCCACGCGGCCGAGGATGGCGTTTGGTGGGTCGATGTCGAGCGCGCCCGGGCGCGCCAGGTGCTCAGCATGGAGCGGCTCTGGGAGGCCATGGCCCACGCCTTCCCCGGACAGGACCGCAAGATCTGCGTCAACCACCTTACCCTGAACCCCGCCGGCAACCGCTGGGTGCTCCTGGCCAGGACCTTCCCTGAGGGCGACGCCCGCCATTGGGCCACCACGGTCTTCGTCGCCGACCGTCACGGGCGACTCCTGACGACGCTGGTCGACGCGGCGATGGCCTCGCACTACTGGTGGAGCGACGACCGGACCCTGATCTTCTTCATGGTCGGCAAGAACGGCAACCAGCTCTACCAGGTCGACGCCGAGACCGGCGAGCAGACGGTCATCGACGCCGCGTTCTTCCCCTTCGATGGCCACTGCAGCACCTCGCCGGATGGGCAGTGGATGCTCTACGACAGCTACCCCCGGCAGGGCTACCGCTACCTCTTCCTCTACCACCTGCAGCAACGGCGCGGCGTCACCCTCGGCGGCCTGCACGATATGCCGGTGACGGTGATCGACGTGCGTTGCGACCTCCACCCGCGCTGGAACCGCGCCGGCACCGGCATCTCCTTCGACGGCACCTTCGAGGGCTTCCGCGGCATCTACAGCGTCGACCTGCGGCCCCTGATGAAGGAGGCCTTCGGCGTCTCCTGACGACTCTCCCCACACCCCGGCACGGCCGGGCTGGGGGGCTGACCCAAGGGACTCAAGGGACTCAAGGGACTCAAGGGACTCAAGGGACTCAAGGGACTCAAGGGACTCAAGGGACTCAAGGGACTCAAGGGACTCAAGGGACTCAAGGGACTCACGGCCTGCCGCCCGGTCGCCGGCGGGGCGGGTGTAGCGGCGTCTGTGCCAGCCGCTTCCGTGGGAGCGCCGAGCGTCGGCTCGGCTCCCTCCCGGGCAGTGCCATAGCCCGGCTCTGGCACCCTTCCAGGGTGCGTGGTTCGTGGATTGGCGTTCCCAGGGGTCGTGCTCTCGCGCGACCCCCGGCTACGATCTGGCACCCCTTCAGCCAGATCCCCGGCGCGCGGGCGCCGGGCATGGCAAGGCGAAACATCGCTCGCCATCGGTGTGGAGCGCGAGTGTCCACAGACGCGAATGCGTCCACGAGCCGCAACGGCATCGACCGGTTGCAGGAGTGGTGCTCAGCCAGTACGGTTCTGAGGGGCGCGGCCCGATGCCGCGCCCGGTCTCCGGCGTCCCTGTTAATTAAGGAATAGTAAGGAGTGCCATCCATGAACCTGATTCGTCTGCAGGCGCTGGTGCTGCTCGGCGTGGTCGGTGTGGTCCTGGGCGCGGGGCAGCCGCTGGTGGAGATCTCCAAGGAGTGTCCCGAGCTGCGCTACCTGGGCCGACCGGTGACCTTCGAGGTCAAGGTCGTGAATCGTGGCGATGGCCCGGCGCTCAATGTCGTCGTGCGTGACGCGGTCACCGCCGGTCTGACCTTCGTCAGTGCCGACCAGGGCGGCCGGCTCGAGGGCGGCCAGGTGGTCTGGGCGCTGGGCGAGCTTCCGGCCGGGCAGTCGCGGACGCTGAGCACGACCCTGCGCTGCGACCAGATCGGCACCGTCACCAACACCGCCACCGTCGCCTACTGCGCCGAGAACTCGGCGACCTGCTCGTTCCCCATCCAGGGCGTCCCGGCCATCCTGCTGGAATGCGTCGACAACCCTGACCCGGTCGAGGTCGGCGGCCAGGTGACCTACACCATCACGGTGCTCAACCAGGGCACCGCCATCGGCACCGCCATCGTCATCGCCTGCACGCTGCCCAACGAGCTCGAGCTGGCCACCAGCAAGGGACCGACCGCGGCTGCGGTCGACGGCAAGAAGGTCACCTTCGCACCGCTGGCCACCCTCGCCCCGAAGGCGTCCGCGGTCTACACCCTGACGGCCAAGGGCACCGCGGCGGGCGATGTGCGCTTCGCCGTCGAACTCACCTCGGACCAGCTCACGCGGCCGGTGCGCGAGACCGAAAGCACGCACCTGTACTGAGCCCGGCGCGGGCGCTGCCCGCAAGGGGCGAGGTCGGAGGTCAGAGGTCAGAGGTCAGAGGTCAGAGTCCGGAGCCGGGACTTGGGCATTGGGCGTTGGGCGTTCAGCGTTGGGCGTTCGATCTCCCCGGAGGCGGGTGTCGAGGGTCGGGTGTCGAGGGTCGGAGTCCGGAGCCGGGCGTCGGGCCTCGGGAGTCGGGCGTCGGCGTTCGGAGTCCGGAGTCCAGAGTCCGGAGCCGGGCCTCGGGCCTCGGAGTCTGGCCGCCCCGCCGGGCAGCGCCTTTCTGGCGAAAAGCAACACGGATCGCATCACCGCACTATGGAAGACGACGCCCCACCGCCAGGCGAGGTCTGGGACTTCTGGTCCGACGGCCCGCGCGAACCGGCCCTGAACATGGCCCTCGACGAGGCCCTGCTCCTGACTGCGGCGGCGCGCGGGCGGCCCCTGCTGCGCTTCTACCGCTGGGACAGCCCGGCCGTGACCATCGGCTATGTCCAGCGCCATGACGCCGCCCCCGCGGGGGTGGCGGTGGTGCGTCGCCTGACCGGCGGCGGGGTGGTCCACCATGACCACGACTTCACCTACAGCGTCGCCGTGCCGGCCGGGCACTGGCTGGTGGGCCTGGACCGCCTGCGCAGCTACCGCTGGATCAACCGCAGCGTCCAGAACGGCCTGGAGCGCTGTGCGTTGCGCGCGGCGCTCGCCGCCGAGGAGATTCCGCATCACGTCGATCGGCAGACCATGGTCTGCTTCCAGAATCCGACCCGGTACGACCTCCTGCTGAGCGGTCGGAAGGTCGCCGGGAGCGCTCAGCGCCGGACGCAGGATGGCCTCCTGCACCAGGGCAGCCTGCACTTCGGCGGGCCGTTGCCCGTGCCGCGGGAGGCCCTCGCCGAGGCGTTGCTCGAGGGCTTCCGTGACGTCCTCCACCTCGAGTTGGAGGCCTTCGCGCCCGACGCCGGACTGCTGGCGCGGTCGCGTGAACTGGTCGAAACGAAGTATGGCACGGCGGACTGGAACCGTCGTCGTTGACGATGGCCGCGCCGGCGTGGTGGGTATCGCCGGCAAGCTGAGGAGTGGCGTTGCCATGACACCCCGCGAGGTCGTTCGGGCCACCATCGAGTTCCGCTGTCCGGAGCGCCTGGCGAGGTCCTTTCCCGAGCCCTACGGCAACGACTTCGCATCCTGCGCCATGAGCCCGCACCCTGACGCCCGGCCCGGCCGCGGCGTCGACGAGTGGGGCGCGGTCTGGGAGAACATCGGCGTCTGCCGCCTCGGCGAGGTCAAGGACTTCCCGATCAAGACCTGGGCCGACCTCGAGCGGATAGCGATCCCGGATGTCACCGAGGAGCGCCGCTGGCAGGGCCTGGCGGGGATACGCGAGCGCGTCGGCGAGCGCTACCTCATCGCCATCGGCGTCTCGCTCTACGAACGGGTGCACTTCCTGCGCGGCCTGGAGAACACCTGGATGGACCTCTACACCGACCCGGCAGCACTGCGCCGGCTGCTCGGCATCCTGGTCGACATGAATCTCCACGCCATTGAGCGCTACGCCCGTCTGGGCTGTGACGGCTTCATGTTCTGCGACGACTGGGGCCTGCAGGACCGCCTCATGATCTCGCCGGCGAGCTGGCGTGAGTTCTGGCTGCCGGCCTACTCGCGGGTCTACGGCGCCGCTCGCGAGGCCGGCCTGCACACCCTCCTGCACAGTTGCGGTTACATCCTCGACATCATCCCCGACCTGATCGGAGCCGGCCTGGATGTGATCCAGCTCGACCAGCAGGAGAACATGGGCCTGAAGAACCTGGCGGCCTTTGCCGGTAATATCACCTTCTGGTGCCCGGTGGATATCCAGACGGTCATGTGCCGTGGCACCACCGAGCAGATTCGCGCCTGGTGCCATCGTCTCATTGCCGAGCTGGGCACGCCGTCGGGCGGCTTTCTGCCGAAGTGGTACAGCGACCCGGTGGGCGCCGGCCACAGCCCGGCCGCGATCGAGGCGATGTGCACCGAGTTCCTCAGCCTCAAACCCGGGGACCCGGCACCGTGACCACGACCCCATCCATCCGACGCTACGCCCTCCTGGGCTGGCCGGTGCGCCATTCGCTCTCGCCACCGATGCAGGAGGCCGGCTTTGCGGCCCTCGGCATCGCCGCCACCTACGGCCTCATCGAGGTCGCCCCCGCCGACCTGGCCGGGCGCGTCGACGCGCTGCGCCGGGAGGGCTACGCCGGCTGGAATGCGACGGTGCCGCACAAGGAGGCGATGGCGGCCCTGGTCGACGAACTCGACGCCGAGGCCGCCGCCGCCGGCACGGTCAACACCGTCGTCCACACTGGCGGGCGTCTGGTCGGGTACTCGACGGATGGCTATGGCCTGGCGCGGTCGCTGGCCGAGAGCTTCGACCTCGGTCTGGCGGGCGCCCGTGTCGCCTTCGTCGGTGTCGGCGGTGCCGCGCGGGCCACGGCGGTCCACATGGCCCTGGCCGGCGCCGCCGACATCGCGTTGATCAACCGCACGCTCAGCCGTGCCGAGGCTCTGGCGACGCGCCTTCGCGAGCTCGCGCCCGGCTGCCGTGTCCAGGCCGTGGATCTGGCCGACACGGCCGCGGTGGCGGCGGCGCTGTCGCGGGCCGCGTGCCTGATCCAGGCGACCTCGCTCGGGCTGCATCCCGGTGACGCATTGCCGCTGTCACCCGAGGTCCTGCCGGTCGGCCTGGCGGTGCTGGACATGATCTACGGCGAGACCGCTTTTCTGCAGGCCGCCGCCGCGCGCGGCTGCCGCACCGCCGACGGCCGCGGCATGCTCCTGCACCAGGGCGCCCGCAGCTTCGAGCTGTGGACCGGCCGGCCGGCGCCGGTCGAGGCCATGCGGCAGGCCCTCGACGCCGCCCTGGCGCGCCGCCGCCAGGCCCAGCCCGATGGAAGGACGTAACGCCGATGCTTGATCGCGCTGTGGTGTCCGAGATCCTGCCGCTGTTCACCGGCTTTGTCTTTGTCCTGGGCTGCGTCGTCGGCAGCTTCCTCAATGTCGTCGTCTGGCGTCTCCCGCGCGGCGAGTCGCTCAGCCATCCGGGCAGCCACTGCCCGGGGTGCGGCCATGCCATCGCGCCCTGGGAGAACATCCCGATCCTGAGCTGGCTGGTCCTGCGCGGCCGCTGCAGCGGCTGCCACCAGCCGATCTCGCGGCGCTATCCCCTGGTCGAGCTGGCCAACGGCCTGCTCTTCACGCTGCTCTGGTGGCGTCTGTGGACCTCGCCCCTGCCGCTGTCCTGCCTCTGGGGCCACCT
Organism: Verrucomicrobiota bacterium; assembly: GCA_019136035.1. Taxonomy (GTDB): domain Bacteria; phylum Verrucomicrobiota; class Lentisphaeria; order Oligosphaerales; family JAFGRS01; genus JAGVUW01. The sequence continues at coordinate 12,484 of JAGVUW010000328.1, forward strand.
CTTCCTCGGCGCCGCGCTCCTCTCGGCCAGCCTGATCGACATCGAGCACCTGCTCATCCCGGACGCCATCACCTTCTCGGGCCTGGTCGTCGCCGCCGCCCTGGCGCTGGCCTTTCCCGAGACCCACCTCGGTCTGGGCAGCCCCGGCCTGCCCGGCGGCGAGCAACTGATCACGGGGGCGGTCCTCGAGCACCTCGGCCCGGCCGGACGCCTGCTGCGCGGCCCGCCGCGCCTGCGGGCGCTGTTCGACGCCCTCCTCGGCATGGCCGTCGGCTATGCCTTCCTGCGACTCCTGCTGGAAGCCGGCCGGCGCCTCTGGGGCCGCACCCGCGAACGCCGCGACGAGCCGGTGACGGCACGCCTCACCGCCGAGGGCATCCGCATCGGCGACGACGACCTCGATGCCGCCTGGGAGGACCTCCTCGTGCATCGCGGCGATGCCTTCACCGCGATCCTCGCCGATGACGCCGCGCCCGCCGCCACCACCACATCGCCCGCCGCGCCTGGGCGGGCCCTCCGGGTCACCGCCAGCGCCGTCACCCTCGCCGGCGAGTCACGGCCCCTCGCCGAGCAGGCGCCGCTCGAGCTGCGCCTGGTGCGCTGGGAGTACCCGCGTGAGGTCATGGGCCACGGCGACCTCAAGCTCCTGGCCATGATCGGCGGCTTCCTCGGGCCGGATGCGACCGTGTTCGTGCTCATGGGGGCCGCCTTCTGCGGCTGCGCCTGGGGCCTCGTGCGCAACCTCCTCTGCCCGTCGCATCGGGGCTGCCCGCTGCCCTTTGGGCCCTTCCTGGCCGCCGCCACCCTGCTCTGGATCCTCGGCGGCGAGGCCTTCGTGACCTGGTACGGGCGCCTCCTTCCCGGCCCCCTGCGCTGAATCCTCTCGGGCACGCGATCGCGTGCCCGAGAGGATTAGGGTTGTCCGGTGGCCTGCCGCGGGTTACAGTACCCGTTCTCCCGTCCGGCGGGCCTCTGGGCGCCGTCGTGGTCGGTGGTGTCTCGAGGCGGTGAATCAACCCGGGTGCGGATGCTCATGCAGGATCGGTATGATGCCGTAGTGATTGGCAGTGGCCTGGCGGGGCTGACGGCGGCCAACCGTCTTGGGCGCAGTGGCCTGCGCGTGTTTCTGGCCGAGCAGCACAGCCAGCTCGGCGGCCTGGCGACGTACTTCCGTCGGCGCCACCACATCTTCGACGTGGCCCTGCACGGCTTCCCGGTCGGGATGCAGAAGAGCCTCCGCAAGTACTGGGGGCCGGCCTTTGCCGAACGCGTCATCCAAGTCCGCCGCATCGTCTTCGACAACCCGCAGTTCCACATCGAGACGACCTTCGACACGACCGACTTCACCCGGCTCCTGGTGGAGCACTTCGGGGTAGCGCCGGCGCAGGTCGACGCCTTCTTCGCGGCGGTCAAGGGCATGAACTACTACGACGACCAGCGCGAGACGACCCGCGAGCTGTTCGAGCGCTTCTTCCCCGGCCGTCCGGACGTCTGGCGGCTGCTGATGGAGCCGATCACGTATGCCAACGGCTCGACGCTCGACGAGCCGGCGATCAGCTACGGGATCGTCTTCGGCAACTTCATGAGCAAGGGCGTCTATACCTTCCTGGGCGGCACCGACGTCATGCTCGACATGATGGCGGCCGAGCTGAAGGCCAACGGCGTCGACTGCGAGACCGGGTGCCGCATCGAGCGCATCCTGGTCGACGGCGGCCGGGTGGCCGGCGTCATTGCCAACGGGCGCACCGTCGCCTGCCGGGCGGTGGTCTCCAACGGCAACCTCCTGAGCACCATCCACGACCTGGTCGGCGATGAGCACTTCAACGCCGAGTTCCTCGCCAGTGTGCGCGAGGTCCGCCTGAGCAACAGCAGTTGCCAGGTCTACCTCGGCATCCGCCCGGGGGAGCGCCTGCCCGACATCGGCGACCTGCTCTTCACCTCGACGCATCCGGAGTTCGATTCGGAGGCGCTGTGTGCCCCGGTGGTCACGAGCCGGACCTTCTCGGTGTACTATCCCTCGATCCGTCCGGGCTCGGATGGCTATACGGTCGTCGCCAGCATGAACGCGCGTCACGAGGACTGGGCCGGCTATGACCGCGCCGCCTACCGCGCCGCCAAGGACCGCCTGGTCGAGGACACCCTCGACGCCCTGGAGCGCTACGTGCCGGGGATACGGGGCATCGTCGACTACACCGAGGCGGCGACGCCGCGGACCTTCGCGCGCTACACCCTGCATCCCGGCGGGGCGTCGTTCGGGACCAAGTTCGAGGGCCTCCGGCCCAGCATGGGCCTGGCCGCCCAGATCGGCGGGCTCTACCACACCGGCTCGGTCGGCATCATCATGTCCGGCTGGCTGGGCACCGTCAACTACGGCGTGATGGCGGCCAACGAGGCCGAGAAGTACCTCGGGCGCTGAACGCCCGCGAGGCGGGCTGGACCCGCAGAGACAAGGCAGTCGACCCATGATCCATCTCGATTTCAGCAAGAGCCCGGACGGCCTCATCCCCGCCATCGCGCAGGACTGGCAGACCGGCGAGGTCCTCATGCTCGCCTACATGAACGAGGAGGCCTGGAAGCGCACCCTCGAGACCGGCAAGGCCACCTACTGGTCGCGGTCGCGGCAGTCATTCTGGGTCAAGGGCGAGTCGAGCGGCCATGTGCAGTGGGTCAAGGAGGTCCTCATCGACTGCGACGAGGATACCGTCGTCCTGAAGGTCGACCAGGTCGGCGGCGCCGCCTGCCACGAGGGCTACCGGAGCTGCTTCTTCCGC
>JAGVUW010000753.1 GCA_019136035.1 Verrucomicrobiota bacterium
CTGCGCCTGCAGCACCCGGAACGCCCGGACCGCTTCCATCGCGATATGCTCCTGGCGCCCCTGACCGCGGCCTGGGCCCCCGAGACGCGCCTCCTCAGCCTCCTCGGCGTCAAGGACGCCACCGAGGAGTGGGATGTCCTGCACCACGCCCCGAGCCTGCTCGAGCGCGACATCGCCACCCTCCTGCACTTCCAGCGCCAGACCGGCCAGGGCCTGCGGCCCTGCCTCGATGGCCTCATGGTCTGCCTCGGTGATGGCATCCACGCCGACGAGTGGTCGTGGCTGCGGCGGCGCCTGGATATCGCTCAGCCGGACCGCCTCCGGCGCGTCCTGGCACCGACCGTGCTCTGGTCCGACGCGGCCCTCGAGAACACCCTCCCGGCCTACATCCACACCCGGCGCTGGACCCTGCACCGCATTGTCGCCGAGATCTACCGCCGCGGCACGCCGCTTGGCGCCGTGGTGCGCAGCGGCGACCTGGCGGCGGCCGAGGGCACGCTCTTCGTGCCGACCTTCGACCTCCTGAGTGCCGATGAGCGCGCCGCGGTGGCGTCCTGGCGGCGCGGCCCGGTGGTCGTCATGGGCGCCGCGCGCGGCGTCAGCCCGGAGGACCTCGGCATCCGGCCCGACGTCGCCTTCGTGGATCCCTTCTCCGATGAGCCCATGCGGCTCTGCGCCTGGAATACCGACCCGGCCGAGCGCGAGGCCCTGCAGGCCCTCGCCGCCCTGGCCGCGGTCGACGACGGCACCCCGAACCTCGCCGGCCCGCCGGAGGCGGTCCCGGAACACCGTAATGTCCTCGTTGAGACGCTGACCTTCTGCAAGGCCACGGCCGGCTTCTGCGAGGCCTGCGCCCAACTCCTGCGGCGGCTCTCGGGAAGCCCCTTCACCTGCAACCTCCCGATGGTGACCTCCCTCCTCGACGACGGCCGCTACCGCCTCCACCTCACCAACCCGGACCCGAACAGCTACGGCTATGCCGTCGTCTGCGCGCCGCGGGTGGTCGCCGAAGTGGCCATCCGGAGCACTTACCCGGTGCTGCCGGTGGCGTACATGGACTCGCCCGACGAGGCGGTGGGCTTCGGCGGCAAGGCGTCGACCGGCACCCAGCGCTGCTTCCGCGCCAAGATCACGCCGGGCGGCGTGACCCTCCTGGAAGTGCGCCTGGCCGAGGGCGACTGAGGGCCGCGACCGAAACGGCGCGGCTCTTCCGGCATTTGCGGCCAGTCCCTCCGAACCCTATTCCCCTGCGCCGCCGTCGGGTGCGGCGCAATCGGATCCTTCGCGAAGCACCCGTGCGCCGCGAAGGATCCAGCTAACCTGACCTGCTCACGCGCCGCACGGCGCGTGACTAGGTCAGGTCAGGGCGGGTAGCGCCAGGGCTCGGCGCGGCCGCTGACCTTCTCGAGGAGCTTCTCGTAGCGGTACCACGCCACGTGGCCGTCGAGGAGGCCCATCATGCCGCCGCCGTTGTGCCGCGCCGGCAGAAGCCCGGCGGTGCGCTTGTACAGGTAGCGCCATTGCGACCAGGTCGCGGCGGGGTCGGAGTCGCGGCTGTCGCCGATGAGGATCGTTGAGGACGGCAGGTCGACCTGCACCAGCGCGGTGCCCCAACCGGTGCCGTGGGTGGTGTAGTAGTACCCGAATTCCTGGTAATTCCAGCCGTAGCCGAGATTCGGGATGCTGCCCGAGGCGGCGCCAGCCGGCGAGGTCTGCGTCGGACAGACGAATACCGCCTGGTCGCGGAGGTACATATCCCGCAGCATCTCGTTCCACTCGTACTGGCCCGCGTGGCCGGGGTAGTCGTAGTAGGGTATGGCACCCGGCAGCAGGAAGCCGTCGTTGTCGTCGGCGTACATCAGCGTCGCCAGCATGAGCTGCTTGACATTGCCCATGCAACTGGCCTGGCGGGCCTTCTCGCGGGCCTTGGTTAAGGCCGGCAGGAGCATGGCGGCGAGGATGGCGATGATGGCGATCACCACCAGGAGCTCGATCAGCGTGAAAGGGCGGCGTCGGCGAGAGGATGACATCGTCATGGCGGCCTCCGGCGGTACGTGTTTACTAAGATGATACTCCGCGTCGCGGGGTTTTGCCATCGGCGGTCAGCCAGGACAGGGGCAGCCGGCAGAAGCGCAGCCACTCGCGGCGGTGTGTCGTGCCCCCCTCGAAGACCAGGCCGAGGGTGTCGCGGTCCAGCCGGACCAGCCCGGAGTACGACGACGGCCCGGCATGGACCAGCCTGGCGACCGGCCAGGTGCGGCCATCGTCGAAGCTCAGGCGGACCGTCATGCGCGTGCGCTCCACTCCGAAACGCTCGCCGCGGTTGTCCGGGTTGGCGAAGGCCAGGATGCCGGGATCGTCGCCCTCGGGACAGCGCCAGCGCAGCAGGCTGGCCTGGCAGGGGCACTCCGGCAGGCCGCGGTCGTAGGAGACCGCGCCCCACGAGGCGCCGCCGTCGACGCTGAGCGCCACAGCACGGCAGCACTGCCCGGCGCCCTGGCGCATGTTCAGCATCAGACTGCCATCGCAGCGCTCGACCACCTGGCACTCGTTGGCATCGGCTTCGACAGCACGGCCCAGCCGCCAGGTCTGACCGTGGTCGTCACTCACCAGCACCCGGGCGCGAAAGCCGCGCTCGCCGGCGCCATCCAGGACCTCCGGGCTGGTGTAGCCCGGCACGACCAGGCGACCGGCCCGCGTCTGGATGCCGCAGCCCGGCCCGGTGACGAAGGTGTCGTCGTAGCCCTGCACCGCCGCCCCGATGTCGCGCGGCGCTGACCAGGTCGCCCCCTGATCGGCGCTCGCCAGGAGGAGGTGCCGGCGGTGTTCGCCGCGCGCGGGGCGGTTGGTCAGACAGCAGAGCAGGAGGACATTGCCAGCCTCCTCGTCGACCACCGCCACCGGGTTCATCACCGCCTCGCTGCCAGTCCCGACAACGAGCGTCTGCAACGGCAGCCAGGTCGAACCGCCATCGAGACTCCGACGCAGGACCAGGTCCGTCGGACTGGCGTCGCGAAGGCTCTCCTTGCGCGCTTCACAGAACAGCAGCAGGGCGCCCCCAGGAGCCGCCACGATGGCCGGAATGCGGAAGGTATGCACGCCGTCCTGACCGGCAACAAAGACATCCGTGCTGCTCATGGCCATGACCGTCGACCCTCCGACGCCCCAGAAGAGGGCGGTATCCGTCCGTGTTTCCGGCGACCGTCGCCCCGCCGCCGCTGCGCTCCGGCGCCCTGTCAGCCCTTCAGGCTGCGTGATGCCGTGTGTTGCTCCGTCGCCCCGACAGCCCTTCAGGCTGCGTGATGCCGTGTGTTGCTCCGTCGCCCCGACAGCCCTTCAGGCTGCGTGATGCCGCGTGTTGCTCCGTCGCCCCGACAGCCCTTCAGGCTGCGTGATGCCGCGTGTTGCTCCGTCGCCCCGACAGCCCTTCAGGCTGCGTGATGCCGTGTGTTGCTCGCCGCCCTGAAAGGGCAGCATTCGCCAGCCCGGGGCAACGCCCCGGGAAATCGCCAAAACCCCGATTGCAGGCTGAAGGCCTGCGACTCTGGAGCGCTGAGCGCCGGCTCGGCCCCTGGCGCTATCATACTGCGGGAAACCCGCAAAGCACAGACGGGGAACGGCCGCATGGACAGAGAGCTCCGCGGCGTGGCGTACGTCGTCTTGTCGCAGGCTTTCAGCCTGCCGGGCGTCACATCCTGTTTTCCAGGGCGCTGCCCTGGGCTGACGAATGATGCCCCTTCGGGGCGCCGGAGTGGCGGTGCGCGGGCCGGCGCCGCTGGTCTCGTGGAGGGCATTACCGCAGAGGGCGCAGAGAGGGGGGATGCCGAGAGGCCGTCGTGGTGCGATGTCTCGCCGTGGTGTGTCCGGCGCATCACGCCAGTCGTCTCGCGGCGGCTGCCGATGTATCGTATCGGCGGCAGGGGCCTTCTGGGGCGCCTGCCGTCAGAGCCCGGTCTTCGGCGCCGGGGCAGGCCGACGGCCTCCCCCCGCGCCAGAGATCGGGCTACGGGCACATCGCGGCAGGAGGGATTGGCCATGGTGGGACGGACCTGGGTGGCGGCGGTTCTCCTGGTCGGCTGCGTGGCGCCGGCGCAGGTGTTGCCGGTGGCGGCGCCGGACGAGTCGGCCTGGCGGCGTGAGGTGCTGCCATTGCCGCAGGAGGTCGCGATCAGGCAGGTGTGCCGCGTGAAGCCCGGCGAGGTGGCGATCCGAGGCCGCGCCGGCTCGGCCGGCCTGGAGCGCCGCGCGGTCGAAGCCGTGGTGGAGTTGTTCCGGTCGAAGACCGGCATGGCGCCCACGGGGAAGGGCTTTGAGATCGTCATCGGGCTTCTCGACGCCGCCGGCCGTCTCGACGGCATCGCGGTGCCCGAGGCGGCGCGTCTGCAGTCGGTCCCGAATCGCGAGCAGGCCTACGTTATCCAGCCGGTCGGCACCGATCGGCTGGTGGTGGCGGCCCTGGCCGACCGCGGGCTCTACTACGGAACGCGGACCCTGTCGCAGTGGCTGGAGTCGCATCTGCGCCCCGACCTGGCCGAGATACCGCTCGCCAGCGTGGTCGACTGGCCGGACCTCGAGGAACGCGGCTTCTGGCACATGCCGGTCAGCCTGGTGCCATGGCTGGCGTCCATGAAGATGAACCGCTTCTTCGTCATTCACCACTTCGCCGTGGAAGGCGAGGGGATCCGCCCATTCTCGACCTACAACGAACCGGACGAGTCGGCCCGGAAGGACTGGACGCCGCCGTACGAGAGGGCGCGTGAGTATGCCGCCGAGGTCGTGCCCGGCCCGACACACATGGACTTCTGGGAAGCCCGCTGCCCGGGCTACAAGGAGGCATTCCCGCACCTGATCGGCAAGGGCGAGGGGGCGAAGGATCCGTTCACCTTCGGCCGGACCTTCAACCAGCGCGTGCCCTGTGCCTCGCACCCGGACATGGTCAAGGTCCTGAGCGGTGTGATGACCGGCCTGGCGGCGCAGAAGGCCTCCGAGATCATGGTCTGGATGAGCGAGTTCCCGACCGCCGCCTGCGAGTGCGAGTCCTGCCGGAAGGAGGGCCAGTTCCGGGCGGAAGTGCGGGTGACGCTGGCGGCCTGGGAGGCGGCGAAGAAGGCCTATCCGGACCTGCGCCTGAGCCTGTTCTTCGGCCGCGGCGGCTTCCTGCCGCCGCCCGACCGTCGCTATCCGGACGACCAGATCCGCGACATCGCGGCGGCGCTGCCCCCCGGCGTGGCCCTGCGTGCCTCGGTGGGCTGCGACGGCCCGGACGACCGGCTCCTCGCGGAGTTCGCCGCCCAGGGCAAGCGCATCGCCCGCTGCAACATCGTCGCGCTGACGTCGGCATTCCTGTCGGAGGACATCCGCGCCCGACTGGCGGGGATCGCGGCGGAGCGGTACCTCGGCGCCTGGCAGTTCACCCCCGGCGGCTATGCCGACAGCGATAGCTGCCGGCGCCTGTACAACTACCGCATCTGCGCCCTGGCCGAGTACGGCTGGAACACGGATGGGCGCACGGCCCGCGACTTCGCCGAGGCCTGGGCCTGGCGGCAGGGCTTCCGTGACCCGGCCGGCTTCCTGGCCTGGATCGATGCCATGGCCATACCGCAGGCAGCCCGCCTGGAGTCGTGCTGGCCGCGGCAGCTCTACGCGTCGTGGTTCGGGCGGCTCTGGCACATGGTCTCGGCGCGGCGCTGGGAGGAGTCGCAGTTCAACTCCGCCCAGATCGAGCCGGGCCTGAAGAAGGCTCAGGAGGCCCTGGCCCTGGCCGAGACCCTGGGCGATCAGGACCTGATTCGGGCCTCGCGGCAGTTGCTCGCCTACTGCCGGCTGGAGCAGGCCGGCTACGGCTACATCGCCGGCCTGCAGGCGGCCGACCCCGCCGATGCGGCCCAGAAGCAGGCGAGCGAGACGCGCCTGGGGCTCTTCCGAGCCGCGCTGCATGACTACGTCCAGGCACGCCTCGACGCGGCCGGCGGCTTCATGGCGAGCGCAGTCCTGGAAGGCATGAAGAAGCAGGGCCTCGACCTGGAGGCCGAGGTCGACAAGGCGCACCTCCCGGAGCCGCCCGCGGGAGCGCTGCCGTGAGTACTGTCGATCGGGATACGTGGCGAGACCGGTCTGTTGACCGCGCGCGCATCATGTCTCAGGTGAGATGGATGCCGGCCGCGGACGGCATCCCGATCCGCGGCAGAGGCGAGTTCAGGGCCGGTACCACCTATACCGGGGTGCCCTATTCCAACGGCGGTTGGGATGGTCGTATGATTGGCTTCGATATCGGCCTCAGGACATTCCTGGCTGCAGTGGCCAATCCCCGCAGTGTTCTCTACACGGCAGACCTGCGTGGCCAGCGTGCCAATTCTGCCGGATTCTATGGCACCGTATGCTCCGGACTTACCTCGTACGCACTGCAGTTGGCCATGCAGGTCGGGAGCAGTTGGCATGGCCCCCATCATCGTGAAGGCATCGAGCCGGCGCAGCCGCAGTCGGCCCAAGGCGCCAAGACCGGCGATGTCCTCTGGTTCCGCGGCCATGTCGAGATCGTCACCAACGTCACCGCCACACCGGATGGCACGGCGACCCATGTCCGCGTCGAGGATAGCTGGCCGCCCACCACGCGAACCAAGGATTACACCGCGGCCGAGTTCGATTCCTACCTCGCGCAGCGCAAGGCCACGCTGTACCGCATCACGGATCACGATGCCTGGCGCGGTGAGAACCGCGCGGAACGCTTCCTCTTCCCGAACTACACGATGGACGCGAGAACTGCGACCATCAACCGGGTGCTGCTCCTCGACCTCGGCGACTGGGTCGCCTACCGCCACGGTCACCCCGTCATCATTAACATCATGGACCGGGACAACCGCGGCGTCAGAGCGCTGGTCATCCGACGCGAGGGGGAACCGGTCGAAGAGATCCCCCTGGATGGCCCCGGCATGGTCGAGCGTACGTTTGCCCGTTCCGGCGACTACACGGCTCACTGCATCATGAACGACGGGACATCCAGCCAGGCGTGCGAGTTCTCCGTCTGCAGGCTCGACAGCCATCCTGTCAGTACCCCCGTCGTTCTCGGCCAGCCGTCGGCCATCGAGTTCCACACCGAGAACATGCAGGCCATACATGTCATGATTGCCGAGGAAGGCGATCCGGATTACTCCGATCCGGTGGCGCCCTATACCCTATGGGTCAACGACGACCACCGCCGCCAAGGGCGAGTGATCGTCCCCGCCGACGCGCTCACCCGCGCGGGCAAAGGCAGCATTACCGTCACGGCAGAGAACCGCTATGGCAGGCTGAGGAACCGCCATGTCATTGACGTCGTCGGACCCGCGTAGGTGCTGAGTGTACCGGCATCAGGATGCGGCATCGGGGGTCAGTCACTTCTCTCGGAGGCGGCATTCCCGAGCCAACGCGAGTCTGCGACTTCTGGCTCTTCCGGGAACTGGGTGCTTCCGGTGACGACGGGGGGGGCAACCGATCAGTCCAGCGGGTCGGAGCCGTGTATGAACTCATCGGCGTTGCTGATGCCATCGGCGTCGGGGTCAGCGTCATCACCGGCGATGGCGGCGTCCGTGGCGCTGGCGCCGAAATGGGCCGCTCGCCAGGCCTCGCTGGAGACCGGAGGGGGTGTGGCGGTCACCGTCAGGACCATGACGGCGGAGGCCTGGCCCGCGGCGTTGCGGGCGCTGACCACGACGCGGCTCTCGCCGGCGGCGGCGGGCGTACCCGCGATGGCCCCCGATGCCGGATCGACTGTGAGCCCGGCCGGCAGTGGCGCCGCGCTGTAGGTGATCGGGATCGTGCCGCCCGAGGAGGCGATGGTGTATCGCCACGGCACGCCCGTCCGGGCGACCACTCGGATGGGACTCGTGATATCCGTGGGGGCCTTCGGCTCAGCGGTGACGAAGAGCATCTCGCTGGCGCTGGCAACGCTGCCGGCCGCGTTCGACACGATACAGCGGAAGAGGGTGTGGTGCTCGGCGAGGTCAGCCGGCGGTGTCGTGTAGGTTGCC
>JAGVUW010000240.1 GCA_019136035.1 Verrucomicrobiota bacterium
CCGCGACTCAGCCGCGGTCCAGCGCCGCCAGGGCGCTCGCGGCCGCCTCCAGGATGAGGCCCTCGGAGGCGACCGTCGGCATGGTCATGCCGTAGTAGCGTATGGCGTTGTCGACCTCGTAGCCGCCCTCGGCGTAGGCCGCCGCGGTCGGGATGTAGCCGACGTTGCCGTTGGCGTAGCCGGCCACCAGGGTCGGCGCAAACGGGCTGGCCTTGGCAATCGCCAGGCCATACTCGACGAAGACCTCGCCCGGCAGTGCCACCATGGCGCCGCCGCCGATGCGGAAGGCCTGCACGTCAAAGGGCAGCGTCTGACCGTGCACGCCCTCCTCGGCCAGGCGCAGGAGGCCTTCAGACCACCTCACGGCGCCCTCGGCCATCCAGCGGAAGCCGCGGTTGGCGTCGGCCGGGAGATCCGCGAGTTTCTGGCGGCAGTCGGCCACGAGGGCGGCAGCCGCGGGCACCGTCGGCGGGTCGGCCAGAGGCAGCTCGAGGGGCACGACGGCCGCACCGAGTTCCAGGCGATCGACGATGTGCACTCCGGCCAAGGCCGTGCGCACCGCCTCGGCCACCGCCCGGCCCTGGGCCTCGCAGCCCTCCCAGCCGCGCTCACGGCAGTTGATATTGCCGCAGCAGCCTTGGATGAAGAGCGCCTGCGCCCCCGGGCTGTCGGCCTCGATAGCGCGGCGGGCCACGCCGGGCCAGTCGGCCGAGATCAGGGTGTTGTCGCCGCCGAGGGCCACGGCGTGGGCGGCGTGCGAGAAGAGCCTGGCACAGGGCACGCCGTCGAGGCCGTCGATGGCCAGGAGGTCCAGGTGCGGCGCCGTGACACCGCCGTCGTTGTGGCCGATGATGACCCGACCCGACAGGGCCTGGCGGCGGTTCATGCCGACGCGGACCGGCGTGCGCGCCCAGCCCGCCCGCGCGGGACGGGCCTGCTCGCGCGCCTTGCCGGCGGTGACCACCAGGGTCTTCAGCAGCCAGTCGAGGTAGTCGGGGTCGGTCTCACCGAGGTAACGCAGGCAGGGCGTCGCCGGACCGGCATGTGTGTGGCTGCAGGCCACCATGATCTGCGCCGCCGGCACACCGGTCAGCGCCGTGATGCCGCGACGCAGGGCGGCGACGTTGTCATGATGCAGACCGACCAGGTCGCAGGACAGGATCATCAGCTCACAACGGCCGTCCGAGAGGTAGAGGGCCGTGCCCGCCAGGTCGTCGTGAACCCCGGTGCTGGGTCCCGGACGGGCGCCGTAGCCGCAGAGGTCCACCCCCACCGGCGGCGTGATGTCCGCCCGCGCCACTCCAGCAACAAAGCCTGTCATGATCACATCTCCACAGGGCCGCAGGCGGCGGTTGCAGCGCCGTCGCCGCGGACCTCAGACATTGAAGCGGATCTCGATAATGTCGCCATCCTGGACGACATAGTCCTTGCCGTTGAGGCGGTAGTGGTTGGCCTCGCGGGCGGCGCGCTCCGATCCCGCCGCGATGAGGGCCTCGTAGGGCACCGTCTCGGCGCGGATGAAGCCGCGTTCCAGATCGGAATGGATGCGTCCGGCGGCCTCGGGGGCGGCGGCGCCCTGGCGCAGCGGCCAGGCGCGCACCTCGTCCGGGCCGGTGGTGAAGAAGCTGATCAGTCCGAGGGCCTGGTAGGCGGCGCGCGAAAGCCGGTGTGAGGCGGGCTCGGCCAGGCCGAGGTCCTGCATGAAGGCCTCGCGTTCGTCATCCGCCAGCTCGGCGATCTCCTCCTCGATGGCGGCGCTGAGGAAGGCGACCGTGGCGCCCTGGGCGCGCAGGGCATCGGCCAGGCCCTGCAGGCCGGCCTCGGCGGCGTGAAGGTCTTCGCCGACGTTCAACACCACGACAAACGGCTTCAACGTCAGGAACTGCAGGCTGCGAATCAGCTTGAGGTCCTCGTCGGCCAGATCGAGGGTGCGCAGGGGCTTCTCCGCGTGCAGGTGGTCGTAGCAGCGTTTGACGGTGGCGTACTCGCGTTCGCGAATCGCATCGAAGGCCTTCGCCTTGCGCTCCTTGTCCATGCGCTGGATGCGGCCCTCGGCCAGGGCCAGGTCAGCCAGCAGGAACTCGATCTCGATGAGTTCGACATCGCGAACCGGGTCGACGCTGCCCTGGATGTGGAAGACGTGGTCGGCGGCGAAGGCGCGCACGACCAGGATGAGGGCATCCGAGCGCCGTATCGGCTCCATCCAGGCGGCGCCGCGGCCGGTGTCGGGCTGGAGATCCGGCGGCAGCGCAATCTCGAACTCGGCATAGCGCGTCTTCTTCGGCTTGTACATCGCCGAGAGACGGTCGACGCGGGGGTCGCGCACCGCGGCCACGCCCAGGGTCAGGCCGTCACGCGTGGGCGCCTTCTCGGCACGGACCCCGGTCAGGAGGTGAAAAATGGTCTTCTTGCCCGCCGCCGGCAGGCCGATGATACCGAGGTTCATGCCGCCTCACACCTGAATGCTGCGCCGTATACATCCCCGCCGAGCCGCCGTCGACCGTGGTCGCCGTGGCCAGGCTCAGCCGGCAATGTACTCCGTTGGACAGATGGACTCAACCGTCCTGGCCGTCTGCGTCTCAGCGCAGGAGGAGGGTATAGGGCCCCTCCGGCATGACGGCGACGCGGCTGTACGGCCGGCAGGCCAGGAAGCGCTCCAGGAAGGCCTGCGTCCGCACCGCCGCCGTGCCGACGCCCGGCACGGGCGTCGCGGCCAGGCGCAGGACCAGCTCTGCGGGTAGGCCGTCGGAGGCCAGGAGGAGCCGTTCGGGGCCGATGCGCTCCAGGACCCGCGTCTGCATCTGCAGCTCCCACTGGTCGAGGCGGGTCTCGTGACGACGCGCAGCGGCCTCGCGCAGGAAACGCCGCCAGTCGCGGCCGTAGGTCAGCAGGAGATCGCGGTAGGCCGGCGAGCCCAGGCCCTCGTCGCAGCGGCTGGCGACCAGCAGCAGGCCGTCAGGCCGCAGCGCCGGCAGGGCCGCGCACATGCCCTTGACGGCCTGGTAGAAGGTCCGGTCCAGGGGTTCGCCGCCACCGCTGCCGATGACGAGGTCGTAGTCGCAGTCGAGGCGGACCTCGCTCCAGCCGGCGACACGTCGGCAACCGGCCCCATGGGCCAGTTCCAGGTCACCGGCGAAGACCCCGGCCAGGCGCCGGTCGCGGGTGATGGCGGCATTGACCATGAAATCGACGCCGACACGCCGCGCCACGGCCAGGGCCAGCTCATGGCAGGGATTGCCGGCCAGGACGCCGTTGCTGGCGCGCGGGTCGGCGAGGGTCTCGAAGCCGTGGAAGCGCTGCACGGTGGCGAGGTCGACCAGGGCCGGGCAGACGGCCTTGCGGCCGCCGGAGAAGCCGGCCATGAAGTGCGGCTCGATGAGGCCGGTGACGATGCGGAAATCGGCCTCGACGAAGCGCCGGCAGACGCGGATCGGCGGCGACGCGCTGACGCAGGCCAGGGTGTCGGCCGCGTCGGCGCGGTGGTCGATGACCTCGACGCGGTCGAGGATCCCGGCGCCGAGCATCTGCAGACGCTCGGCCGGCGTGCTCGGGCGGTGCATCCCGGTGCCAATGACGATGACCACGGCCGAAGCCGGCACGCCGGACGCCTCCAGGCAGGCCAGCAGCGGCGGCAGGAGGTCGCGGTTCGGCACCGGGCGGGTGCTGTCCGAGACCGCGATCGCGACCGTGCGCGGCGCGCGCTGGCGCAGAAGCGCCGCCAGCGGCGCGCAGCCGATCGGCCGGGCCAGGGCCTCCTCGACCGCCGCCGCGGGGTCGGGCAGCGCCGGGATGTCCTGGCCGCGCAGGACATCCACCGCGCCGGGAAGCCGCAACGGCAGGCCCTCGCGGCCGTAGCCCAGCACCAGCGCGGCGCCCGGGCCGTCCGATTCGGCCGCGTCACCACGCTGACGCGCCGGCCGGTCTCTCTCAGAGGTCATGGATGAAGAGCCCATCGCGGAGCTTCGGTTCGAACCAGGTCGACTTCGGCGGCATGATCTGCTCGGCGTCGCTGATGGCCATGAGCTGCTCGACCGTGGTCGGGTACATACTGAAGGCCACCGCCGCGGCGCCACTGCGCACACGCGCCTCCAGCTCGCCGGTGCCGCGGATGCCGCCGATGAAGTCGACGCGGCGGCTGGTGCGCGGGTCGTCAATGCCGAGCAGCGGCCCGAGGATGTGGTTCTGCAGGAGACTCACGTCGAGGCCGTCGACCGGCGGCAGACGGCGCGGGTCGCCGCTGTAGGTGAGCGACCACCAGCGGCCGTCGAGGTACATATGCACCACGCCCGAGCGCGACGGCGCCGGGCTGTCGGCCGGGGCGACCTGGAAAGGCGTCCGGGCCAGGGCTTCGCGGAACGCCTCCGGGGTGCGGCCCTGGAGGTCAACCACGACGCGGTTGTACGGCAGTATCCGCAACTGGCTGGCCGGGAAGATGACGCTGAGGAAGGCGTTGTACTCCTCGCGGCCGTGGTGTGCCGGGTTGTCACGGCGCAGGGCCTCGCGGGTGCGGCTGGCGCTGGCGGCGCGGTGGTGGCCGTCGGCGATGTACAGCCGCGGCACCGCCGCGAAGGCGCGCTGCAGCAGGTCGGTATCGCGATCGGCGACGCGCCAGCCGGTGTGCTGGATGCCGTCGCTGGCGGCAAAGTCGAAGAGGGGGGTGTCGCCGACGGTGCGCGCGACGATGGCGTCGATGGCGGCCGTGTCGCGGTAGGTGAGGAACACCGGCCCGGTCTGCGAGCGCAGGGTCAGGATGTGGCGGGTGCGGTCGTCCTCTTTGTCCTTGCGCGTCTTCTCGTGCTTGCGGATGACGCCGCTGTCGTAGTCGTCCACCGCCGCGGCCGCGACGATGCCGGTCTGGCGGTGCATGGCCATCTTCAGGGAGTAGACGTAGTAGCGCGGCCGGACGTCGGCCGCCAGGGGAACCTCGCGGCGCAGGGCCTGGTAGTTGCGCCGGGCGCGTTCGTAGACCTCGTCGGCATGGGGATCCATGTCGGCCGGCAGATCGATCTCGGCACGGGCCACACGCAGGAAGCTGAGAGGGTTCCCGGCGGCCATGCGGCGGGCTTCCTCGGCGCTCATCACATCGTAGGGCAGTTCAGCGACCTTGCGGGCCTGGTGACCTGGCGGCATGACCGCGGCAAAGGGACGAATGTCGGCCATCGATTGGATCTCCTGATGCGCTGGGCCCACCGGCGCCGCGACGCGGGCCGACGGACGGATGGGCAGCTCGTATCGCGGTACTATAGCCGGCGGGAAGGGGTGCCGACACCGCCACCGATCTCCTTCAGGACGGGCCCGCCGCGGCGGCCGGGCCGAAGGTGAACCCCAGGGTATCGTCGACCGGCATCGAGAAGCACAGCCCGCCGGCCTCCGAGGTCGGGCCGTGGCCGGCGACGAGGGCCTGCATCAGGGCCACCTGCTGACCGGCCAGACAGACGATCATCAGGATATCCTTTTCCGGGTGAACGGTGATGCCGAAGAAACGCGCCTTCTCGCCGCTCACCGAGCTGCGCCCGTGCAGGATGGTGCCGCCGCGGGCGCCGGCAGTGCGGGCGGCGGCCATGGCGTCGTGGGCGAAGCCGTGGTTGCAGATAAAGAAGATGACGACCTTGCTATCGTCTGCCATTGCGGTCCTCCTCCCTGCTGTCGTCGAACAGAGCCTCGAGCCCGGCCCGGGCCATGGCGCTGATCGGAATGGTAAACGCGACGCCCATGCCGGACTTGTCAAAGTCGGTCTGCGCCACCAGGTCGGCGTAGATCGCCGCGACGTCGACTGCCTCGACGAGGCTGAAGAGGACGACGCGCTCGGTGGTCGCGAGCGACATCATCTCGAGGATCTCCGAGGTGGCGGTGCCCTCGGCCACGAGCGCCGTCTGGCAGTCGACGCGGCGGCTGCCGATGATGGCCGACACCGCCTCGACCTCACTCTTGGGGATGACGGTCACCAGCAGTTTCACGGCTCGACTCTCCGAGTTGCACGATGCCGACGTCCACCGCCACGGCCGGCGGCGGCGCCTCGAGGCGCTTCCTGTAGATCAGGCCCAGGACCTGGATGGTGACCAGGGGCGCCATGGCCACGAAGGCTACCAGGCCGAAGGCGTCGGCCAGGATATCCGTGCCGATGGCCGCGGAGGCGCCCAGGGCGTAGGGCATGAGGAAGGCCGACGTCATGGCGCCTGAGACCGCCCCGCCCGAGTCGAAGGCGATCGAGCTGAAGATGCGCGGCGTCACCGCCGTCAGGAGGATCGTCAGGGCATAGCCGGGCAGGAGGATCCACCAGATGCTCAGCCCGGTCAGCACCCGCAGGCAGGCCAGGCCGATGGCCAGGGACACGCCGGTCGACAGCGCCGCCATCATGAAGCCCCGCGAGATGGCGCCGGCGCTGGCCTCCTCGACCTGGCGGTTGAGCGCCACGACCGAGGGCTCGGCGGCCACCACCGTGAAACCGAAGAGCATCCCGAGCGGCACCAGGACCCAGTTCCACGACAACGCCCCGACACTGGCACCGATGGCCAGACCGATGTTCACCAGGCCCGCATTCGCACCGGTCAGGAAGAGCACCAGGCCGGTGTAGGTGTAGGCGAAGGCAATCAGGACTTTGACCACCCGCTGCCACGACAGCCGGAAGGCAAGGCACTGGAAGACCGCAAAGAAGAGGATGAAGGGCAGGATGGCAAAGGCCATCTGAACGAGGTAGTGCAGGAAGTACTCGCCGAGGGTGGTGGTGGTGTCACTGACCGGCGTCGAGGGCGCCGTGAACAGCCCCAGGAGGAGCACCGAGAGGATCGGCCCGATCGAGGCGATGCCCACCAGGCCGAAGCTGTCCGTCTCCGAACTGCGGTCGCCGCGCGCCCGCGCAATACCGTAGCCCAGCGACATGATGAAGGGCACCGCCATCGGGCCGGTGGTCACACCGCCGGAGTCAAAGGCAATCGGGATGAAGCCGGGGTTGGCCAGGGCGACACCGCCGGCAATCAGAAAGAGCACGCCGTAGCTGACCGCAAACAGCAGGACCAGGCTGAACTGCAGGAGGATGCGCACCAGCGCCAGAATGACGAAGAGGCCGACGCCCACCGCCACCGTCAGGATCAGCACCGACGGCGGCACCACGCTCTTGAACTGGTCCGCCAGGACCCACAGCGCCGGCTCCGCCACCGTGATCAGAAAGCCCACCAGGAAGGCCACCAGCACAAACAGGACCAAGCTGCGCCGACGCACGATGTGCTCGCCAATCGAGGCGGCAATCGCCGCCGTGGATTCGACCGAGCCAATGCTGAACAGCGCCAGGCCGGCTACCACCAGGACGTCGCCGATGAGGAAGGCGGTGACCTCGCGAGCACTCACCGCGCAGAAGACGCTGACGACCGGGATGATCACCGAAATCGGCAACACAGCCCGCGACGACTCCCAGAGTCGCTCGACCAGGACGCTGTGCCGTAGACCCATGGACGCCGCCTGCCTCTCTCCGGACATGAAACGGCCCCGCCGGCAGTGCCCCGGCAGCCGCAGCCGGTAACGTCGCGGCCGGCGCAGGTCCTGTCAAGGCGCCCCCAGGGCTGTTCGAAGATCGCGTCAGCGTCCACCCTGGCCGCCCTGAAAGGGCGCCAGATCGTTCCGGCGGCGGCGCCGTACTCAGCCGCCGACCGCCGCTGGTTGGGGCTTGCTTTCATCCACATCGCAGCCGGGGGTCGCCCGCACCCCGACGCCCTCGGCCCGAGGCCTGCCCTTGGGGTCAAGGCCCCGCAGACCACGCGCCCTTGCGGGGCACCGGAGCCGGACGCCGGAACAGCCCTGCCAACGGCCGGCTCGTGAGGCACTGTCCGAGAATGCCGCTGACAGGCTCGAGAGGCATGGCCCCCAAGACCTGCGTCGGAAGCCCTGTCCTGAGCCAGACCGGCTTGCCGGGGCGGGGGATACCCACAGGACCTGGCTGGGAAA
>JAGVUW010000823.1 GCA_019136035.1 Verrucomicrobiota bacterium
ACCGTCTCCACAGCGCTCCCCGAATCTGATCGAGCCGAGGCGAAAATGTAGTTACTCGAAAACGCCGACGTTGCGGCGCAACAACTTACACATCACAGTGCGTAACTTGGGTTAAGTAAATTGTCTTTCTTAGTGGCGGCGCGTGCGAAAGGGGACTTCCCCAGTCATGGGACGCATCACCGGAACCTACAGGAGCACGGAAGTCGGCGGGGAACAGGTGAGAGCTCTTGTGCCTCACCCACTCCCGCCAGGCGATCCGCCGTTGCTGCTGGATGGAGAGCTTAGCGGACTTCACCGCGAGGCCATGGCAGCCATCGAACGGCTGAACCTTGCCGCCAGCATGGTGGCCAGTCCCGACTGGTTCCTGCACGGCTTCGTGCGCAAAGAGGCCGTGATTTCCTCTCAGATCGAGGGTACCCAGGCCACGCTCGAGGACATTGTATCGTTCGAGGCTACTCGTCAGGCAGAACGCCCAGCCTACCGCAGGGAAGGCCATCGAGCTCTTGTGCCGCATAAACATCCTTCAGGAGGTCACCGGCAAGCAGCGCGATCGGGTCTACGCCTATCAGTCCTGTCTGGACGTACTGGCGGAAGACACGGCCCTCTCGAGGCGCTGAACATTGGGATCCGGGGTCGGTAACCACGAAAAGCACGAAAGACACGAACAGGAGAGGATGGGATCAGAGAGGCCTGACACGCACACGACGCCGGGCGCCGGACGGACTGTCGTCGCGCTCTCACCTCTCCGAGTGCCTTCTCGTTCGCGCTTTTCGTGCCTTTCGTGGTCCAATTCCCTCTTCCCGCAGAACGCTTCGGCGATGACTCAGGACAAGCACCGACGCTGGGCTGGAGGCCGCGCCACAGCGGAGGGTTGACGACAAAGGATCGGTGCCGTGTGCGGCTATGGCGTTGCCGAACAGCGGGTTGTAATGGCAATCGCGTATCGGTCAACCGGGGAGGCCATCATCTTCGCCCCCATTTCCTGGGCATCGGGCAAGCCAGTATGATCTGGGCTCCTCAGGCAACGGCGTCCTTCCGGTGACGACGGGTGGTGTCCCTCTCGCCTGTCTTGGACTCCTCCGGGCGGACCTCGACGAGGGCGCTGGTCGGGCGGCTCTCCTATCCCAACGGGATTGCGTCCTCCAGCCCAGGGTTGCGGCAAGGCCGCTACCCTGGGTCCCGATCCCGTTCCTCCCCTCCAACCCCAAGGGGGTTGCGTCATCGTGCCGATGCGCCGGCCACTGGCGCCTCGGCGGACGCAACCCCCGTTGGGGTTGGGGCCCATGGCCATGGGCCATCCCAGGGTAGCGGAGGTACCGCAACCCTGGGCTCTGGAACGCAGCCCCCTGGGGGCATGGGGAGGCCGCCTCCCTTCGTACTACTGTCCGTCAGAAACTCGCTCTCCGGGCAAGCCCTTGGCCACAGACGTACAGTCCACAGACGCACCCTCCCCCTGGGTTGCGGGCAGAGCCCGCGCCAAGATCCTTCCTGTTCTCGGAACCACCATGTTTCACGCCATGCAGGACGCACTTGCCGCCTGAAGCCGGCCATAGATGGATAGTCCGCCAAGCCGGCTTGCCGGGGGTGGGGACTATCCTCCGGGGTGGGGGCTATCCGCGGATCACGGCGCGGCGGCGGCGTGTCGGGCCAGCCAGCGCGTCCAGTGGTCGCGGCGGATGGAGACCACGAGCAGGACTCCCGGGCGCAGGCCGTGGTATTCCTGAACGTAGCTGTCGTTCCAGTCGGCCGGCAGGCCTGCGGCGAGGGCTGGCGTGGTGATCAGGACTGCCGGCCGGGCCTGCACGGCCGTCGGGTCGAGGGCGGTCCACCACCCGGCCTGGGTGAGATGTCGCAGGTACCAGGGCAGGGGCCAGTTGTCCTCGGGCGGTGCCATGGTGAAGACGGTCAGCGCCTCGCCGGTGGGGGTGGCCTGGCGGAGTTCCTCGAGGCGCCGCACCAGATCGAGGAAGGCGCGGCTGGTCTGGGCGTAGGCGTACGGGTGACGCGGGTGCGCGGCGTCGCGGGTCGCCGCCAGCCAGGCATCGCGGCCGAGGCCGGCGGCGCCGGCCGCCAGGATGAGGCCGGCGAGGAGGCGGGGCAGGGGGCGCGGCAGGGTCTCGAGGAGAGCCGCCGTGCCCAGGCCGGCCAGGAGGATCCAGGCGTGCCAGAAGGAGAGCAGGCACCACGGCGTCTTGTAGAGCAGGCACCACGGCGTCTTGTAGGGCAGCAGGCTGTAGGCGGCCGTCAGGACGACGGCGTACAGGCCGAGGGCGCGGCGGGCCACGCTGGCCGCACCAGGCCGGCCAGGCTGGCGCCATGCCGCCAGGAGGCCGGCCAGGCCCAGCACCAGAATCAGGGCCTCGCCGCCGCGGACGCCGACCCCGTCGGGGCGGCTGACGAGGAGGCCGAGGTACCACCCGACCGGGTGGCGGTGTGCCGTGGCCGCGGTGCCGCGCCCGAGGTAGGTGCCGTAGGCAGCCCAGGCGTCGAGCGGACCACGCGGGTTCGTGCCGAAGGAGCTGTAGAGGAGCAGCGACACGGCCGCCGCGACCCCGAGGCCGAGCAGGATGTGCCCCACGTGTGCGGCGAGGTGCCGGCGGATCTCCCGCGGCGGTACCGTCGCCGCCACCGCCACGGCCAGGGCCGCTGCCGCCACGACCCAGGTCTCCTTGGTCGACTGCATCAGGCCCAGGCAGAGACCCGCCGCCGCCGCCGAATGCCAGGTCGGCACCACGGCATGGCGCCAGACGGACAGCACCAGCCCGAAGGTGAACACCACCATGAGCATCTCGTGGATGAAGAAGCGGCTGTAGACGACCATCGCCGGTGACAGCGCCGTCAGCGCCGCCGCCGCCAGCGCCGGGGTCGGGCCCAGCGGGCGCGCGGCGGCGAGGGCCATCATGGCCAGGACTACTCCGAAGAGCGCCGGCGTGAGGCGGTAGGAGCCCATGGCGCTGGCCGCGAAGACGCCGCCGGACTGGAGTCGGACCAGGGGCCACGCGAGGTAGTACAGGGCCGGGCCGTGGTGCTCGTGCGGGTCGTAGCGGTAGACGCCGGTCTCGAGGAGCTCCCCGAGTTTCCAGGCCTGATTCGCCTCGTCAGGGTGCACCGGCCGATCCTCGAGCCGCACCGTGCGCAGGGCCACCGCGACGGCCGCGATCACGGCCACGGCCACGACGGCGACACGCCGCTGCCAGAGCGGATGCGGTCGCGGGGTCATGCCGACGCACCTCCCTCCAGACGCCGCGCCTTGCCCGGGCGCGGCCGTCCATGCCGTCGCCCGTCGCCAGCCGCCAGCGGCGCAGGCGCTCAGGGCTTGGGGATGCCGAAGACCTCGATCTCGGTGTAGTGGTTCATCTCGTCGGAGGTGTTGCCGCGACTGTAGAAGCGCACGTAGCGGCCGCTGACGCCGGGCACCGGCATGAGCCGTCCCTCGTAGGTCTCAACGTACTCGAAGTCCTTGCCGATGCCGAGGCCGGCGGAGTTGTCGTGGTCGTTGTTGAACACCGTGGTGACGTTGGTGATGAAGTCCTCGTCGTCGGCGGTCTGCACGACCACGTCGTGGTAGACGCGTGCCTGGCTGTGGTAATGCCAGAGGACGATAGCGTGGATGGTAGCGGGCTTGCCGAGGTCGATCTGGACGTACTGCTTACCGGGCCCGAGTTCGACGTAGCTGCCCTCGATGCCCTCCTTGTCGCCGTCGGTGATCAGCTCCAGCTCGCCGATGACCGGCTCCTCGTCGCTGCCGGTGACCGCCGCGCCGGCGGCCAGGTTGACGGTGCCGGTCGGCACCAGGATCGCCGGCCGGGCGGCCTCGCCGCGTGCCGGCTCGAGGTTGGCGCTGCGGATGTGCTTCGGGGTGCCGGTGAACATCGGCCGGGGCAGGGTGATCGTCAGCTCGGTCTTGCCGGCCTCCTGGGCCTTGAGGGCCGCCGGCAGGACCAGCGCCGCGCCGAGTACCAGGATCGCCCCCATCCGCAGGGTATATCGCGTGATCATTGTTCCGAGTCCTCGTTGACAGTCTCTCGTATGAAACGTCGCCTCGTCATGTGCGCCGTTCTTGTCGCAGACTTTCAGCCTGCGATGCGTAACCCCTGATGTCCCAGGGCGTTGCCCTGGGCTGATGAAGGATGCCCTTTCAGGGCCCCAGGCCAGCGCCGCGGCTCGCGTCGACCCGGAAGTCCACGGACGGCGCCGCGGACCTACCTGCCGCGCCGGCGGACGCGTTCGCGTCTGTGGCCGGTCGCCGCCGGGCCGGCGCCGCGGCACGACGTGCCGCAATCTACTTTCCGAAGGCCTGGATCTCCACCAGACGCGTCGGCTCGCCGCCGCAGGCGCCGTTGGTCCAGACGCGGATGCAGCGCGCCGGGGTGCCCTCCTTGGCCGGCCCGCGCAGGTCGACGATCTCGCCCCACCAGCGCGCGAAGAAGGCCGTATCGCTGCCCTGGCCGAGGCCGCTGGAGTTGTCGTGGTCGTTGTTGAACACCGTGCGCACGTTGCTCGTGAACTCGGCGTCGTCGGCGATCTGCACGATGACGTCGTTGTAGATCACCGGGTTCTTGTAGTAGTGCCAGATGACGACGCCGTGCAGGGTGTGCACCGCCCCGAGGTCGACCTGAGCCCACTGCGGGTCGGGGTCGAATTCGACGAAATCGAACTCGCCGCTGCGGCGGATGCCGTCGGTGAGCTGCGAGAGTGCGCCGATGATGGGTTCCTCCGTCAGGCTCGAGGTCACCGGCCGGCCCTGCGCCAGGTTGCGCAGGCCCTTCGGCACCATGAAATCGGCGCGGCGGACCTCCTCGCGCAGGTGGGGCGGCGTCTGCAGGTTCTTCGGGTAGCCGGGGGTGGCGCGGGTGACCGCGTCGGTGGTCAGGTCGAGGTCGAGGGGCACCATGGCCGCGCCGCCGGCCAGGAAGCTGGCGATGGCCGTATTCAGTGCCTGGCCCAGGCTGAAGGTGGTCTTCGAGGCCCCGGTGATGGCGTCGACGACATGAGGCCCGCGCACGGTGCTGCTGATGACGATGCCGGCGCCCTCGGGAGTCGACAGGGGCTTGCCGCTGAACTGCGCCAGCCAGGCCGGCTCGGCGATGCGGCCGCCCAGGCCGGGCGTCTCGTTCTGCTGGTAGATGCGCAGGCCCAGGAGGCGGTCCTTCTCCGCCGAGATCGCCACGATGCCGCGGATGATGCCGTACTTCCCCGCCGTGACCAGGTCCAGGCCGTAGCCGATCAGGGCGCCGTCGCGGCGCGCCTCCATGACCTCCATCTCGCCGCGGCGGCGGACGCGGATGCCGGTGGTGTACGCCTCCAGGACCTGCGACCGTGTCGCCTCGGCCGTGCTCAGCCCGAAGGCGTCGACCACGGCCGCCGTCCGGGAGTACTGCTCGTTGGCGCGGATAGCGTCGGCCCAGTAGGTGTTGGCGAAGGTCAGCAGCGCGGCGCTGATGGCGCAGAGCAGGACCGTGTAGAGCACGGTGTAGAGCGGCTGGTCCTTCATGCCGCCGGCCCTCCGGGACGCCGTTCGGCCAGGAGGTCGAGGGTCGGGGCGGCGAGGCTGCCGAGCATGGCGGCGCAGAGCATGGCCTCGCTGTAGGTCGAGAAGGTCCGCATGAGCACCGCCAGGGCACCGATCAACAATCCGTAGAGCCACTTGGCCTCGTCGTGGCGCGGGCTGCAGGCCGGATCGCAGACCAGGAAGCAGGCGATGACCAGGAAGCCGTCGGCGCCGAGCATGGCCACGACGCTCTCGTAGGGCAGGCGGCCGGACTCCTCGAGGCCGGTCGCGACCCCCACCGCCGCCAGGAACACCGCCGCCAGGATGCGCAGGTTGCTCGGACGCGCCAGGGCCATCGTCAGCATGGCCAGGAGGGTCGCCGCCGAGCCCAGCAGCCAGGCCTCCGGCACCGGCACGGCCTCCAGGGCGCTGTCCGCGCCGGCGACCGCCTGGGTGAGGCCTTCGAGGTGGCCGAAGGACGGCGCCGTCAGCCGGGACGGGTAGCTGAAGAACAGGAAGCCCTTTGCCACCAGCGCCGGCGAGCACAGGTGGCTGCCGGTGCCGCCGAAGGCCTCCTTGCCGAAGAGCGTCCCGGCGGCCATGGCCAGGCCGATCAGCCAGAGCGGCAGGCCCGGCGGCAGGAGCAGCGCCAGCACCGCGGCGTAGACCAGCCCGGCGCCGTTCCATGGCTGCCGGCGCACCCGCGCCACGACGACCTCGACGGCGGTGCCGCCAAGCGCCGCCGCCGCCCAGGCCGCCCAGAGACGCGGGCCGAACCAGTACGCCGCCAGGGCCAGGCAGGGCACGGCCGCCGTCAGCGCCGCCAGGAGGTAGCGCCGCATCTCGGTGCCGGCCGGGAGCGCCCCGGCGGCCGGCCGGCGGTCGTCAGCCAGGAAGAGCCGTCCCAGGCGGCCTGACAGGCCGTCCGGGTGGGTCCCTGGGGTGATGTCGTCGGTGCTCATGCGTCGTCTGCCGCGGCCACGCACGCGCGGCCGCGGCCTATCCTCAGAATTCGTCGTAGAAGATGCGTTCGCGCGGGATGCCCTTGGCGGTCAGCACGGCCATGGCCGCCGTGATCATCGCCGGCGGGCCGCAGAGGAAGACCTGAGTGGCCTCGCCGTCGCGGAGGTGTCGCGCCACCGACTCGTGGATAAAGCCGGTCTCGCCATCCCATGTGGCCGTGGTCTCCGGCTCCGAGAGGGCGTAGTGCACCCGCAGTCCCGGCATCTGCCGTGACAGCGCCGCGAAGTCCTGGCGGTACATCGCCTGCTCGGCCGTGCGCGCCCCGAAGAACAGCCAGCAGGGCTGCCCCGGGCGGGTCTCGGCGAGGTGGCGCAGGATGGAGCGCATCGGGGCCATGCCGCAGCCGCCGCCGACGCAGACCAGGGCCGCGTCGGGCTGGAGAACGAAGTCGCCGTAGGGGCCGGTGAAGGCGACCTCGTCGCCGGGCTCGACCCGGTGCAGGTAGCCCGAGCCGACGCCGTCGGGGATACGCCGCACCAGCAGCTCGAGGTCCGGCGCTGCGCTCGGCGGCGAGGCGATCGAGTAGGCGCGGTAGGTCGGTTCGCGACGTCCCGGCACCATGACCTGGACATACTGGCCTGGGCGGAAGGCGATCGCCTCGGGCTCGAGGAGGCGCAGACGGACCTCACGCGTGTCCGGCGTCACCAGCCGCGCTGAGACCACGCGGGCGCGGTACTCACGCACGTCGAGGTACTCCGGCTTGACCTGCACAGTCACGGCCTCGCGGATCTTCACCTGACAGGCCAGACGGACGCCCCGGGCGACCTCCTCCTCCGAGAGGAAGAGCCGCTCGGTCGGCAGCACCGGCCCGCCGCCCGACAGGACCTGCACCCGGCAGAAGCCGCAGGTGCCCTGGCCGCCGCAGGCCGAGGGGATGAAGATGCGCCGGGCATAGAGCGCCTCGAGGAGCTTGCCGCCGCCGGCGACGACGAAGGGCTCGCGGTCGTTGATCTGGATGGGGCAGGGGCCGTAGTTGCAGAGGTAACGGTCCGCCAGCAGCAGGAGCACGGCCAGGGCTCCGCCGGTGCCGCTCAGAATGACGATGGCCACCAGGTAGGTCATGAATTGCTGTCGTCGTCGCCGCGACCGGCCGCGGCCGCGCCCGGCTCCTCAGAGGTCGACCATGCCGGTGAAGCCCATGAAGGCCATGGCCAGCAGGCCGGTGATGATCACGGTCAGGCCCAGGCCGCGCAGCGGCCGCGGCACATCCGCCGGCTGGAGGCGGGTCCGGATGCCGGCCAGCAGGCAGATCGCCACCAGGTAGCCCAGACCCGAGCCCAGGGCGTACACCGCCGCGTCGCCCAGGCCGAAGTGGCGGTCGGGCTCGATCATCAGGAGGTTCGTCCCCAGGATGACGCAGTTCACCGTGATCAGCGGCAGGAAGATGCCGAAGCTGAAGTACAGCCCCGGCAGGAAACGCTCGAGGAGCATCTCGACCAGTTGCACAAAGCCGGCAATGACCAGGATGAACACCAGGAAGGTCAGGTAGGTCAGATCGGCGCCGCCACAGGGATTGCCGGGGGCCAGGAGGCCGTAGTAGATGAGGTAGTTCAGCACCGCCGTGCAGAAGGTCACGAAGACCACCGCCAGGCCCATGCCGAAGGCGGTCTTCATGCTGCGGCTCAGGGCGATGAACGAGCACATGCCCAGGAAGTTGCTGAGCACGATGTTGTTGGTGAGCAGCGAGGCCAGGAAGATCACGGCCAGCCGGCTCGCCTCGGAGGACTCCGGCATCATGGCAGCGCCTCCGGGTGCTCGGTGGGCTCGGCCGGCGGCCAGATGGCGCGGACGATCCAGACCACCACGCCCAGGGTCAGGAAGGCCCCCGGCGCCGCGCTCAGCAGGAGTGCCGACTGGAAGCCCTCCGGGAAGACCGCCACCCCGGCCAGGGTGCCGCTGCCGAGGGGCTCGCGGACCATCGCGATGACCAGCAGCACGGCGGCATAGCCGGCCGCCGCGCCGATGCCGTCAAGGCAGGACCGCCACGGGCCGTGCTGCAGGGCATAGCCCTCGCTGCGGCCGAGGACGATGCAGTTGGTGATGATCAGGCCGACGTACGGCCCAAGCCGCTCGCTCATCGCGTACCAGTGCGCCCGCAGGAGCAGGTGCACGACGATCACCAGCACCGAGATCACCAGCATCTGGACCATCAGCCGGACGCGGTGCGGGATGGTGTTCCGGAGGGCCGAGATGACCAGGCTGCTGCCGCCGGTGACCACGATCAGGGCCAGGCCCATGACCAGCGTCGGCCGCACCGCGTTCGTCACCGCCAGGGCCGAACAGATGCCGAGGACCTGGACCAGAATCGGGTTGTCGCGGGTGATGCCGGCCGTCAGGGTCGACACCCAGGGCCCGCTCTGCTGTGGCGCGTTCATGCTCGACACTCCGTTGACCCGCGGCGGCGGCTCGCATCCAGCCGCGGATCAAGGTGGCGAAGGCCTCTCTCCAAGCACGTCGGGAAACGCCGGACGCCGCGGCTGTGGGAGGGGGCGGCTGCCGCCTCTGCCCGGGGCCGGGTCGGTCAGGGCTTCGCGTCGGTCGCGGCGGCCGGCTTCTCGGCGGCGGGCTTCTCGGCAGCCGGGGCCTCGCTGGCGCGCGTGGCGTGGCGGCTGGCCAGGAGGGCCTGGCGGACCTCGTTGATGCGCCACTGCGCCACCTGGTTGTCGCCGACGGCGGCCGTGGCGCGCTCGAGGTACTTCTCGGCCTCGGCCAGCTTGCCCTGGGCCTTGGCACAGCGCTCGGCGCCGAGCCAGGCGTCGATGGTCATCGCCTGTGAGTCAGCCTTGGCGGCGATGTCGGCGAAGGCCTTCTCGGCGGCCTCGGGCTTGCCGGATGCCTCCAGCGCGTAGGCCTCGCCCAGGCCGGCTGCCACGGTCAGCGCCGGGTCCTGCGCGGCCTTGTGCGCCAGCGAGAAGGCGGTCGCGGCCTGGTCGTACTTGCCCTCGTCGTAGAGCCGCCGGGCCGCCAGGAGGCGCGCCCGTGCCCCCGCGGGGCTGCCGTCGTGGTCGCGTGCCACCGCCTGCAGGGCCTCCGTGTCCTCGGCCTTGCTCAGCGCTGCGAAACCGGCCCCAAGGCGCTCGGCGCGGCGCGCCGATACCATGCGCACCGCCGCCACCGCCACCAGGACGAGGAGGAGGACCACCGCAATCTGCCGGCCATACGGCAACAGCCACTTCTCGAAGAGGCCCTCGATCGGATCGCCGGGGGCCGCCGGCGTGCTGCTGGCTGGGGTGGTCGCGTCGGTCGTGTGGGTCTTCTGTGCTGCCATGGTCATCGTCCTGGGGGGTTACATCGGATCTCGGCGGCCGGATCACGGCCGCGCCGGCATGGGGGCCTTCAGCGGCCCGCCGGGGGCTTGCTGCCGCCGAGCAGATCCTTGATCTTCTCACTGGCCTTGCCGAGGTCCTCGGCGGGCTCCTTCGGCGCTGCGGGCGCCGCCTCAGTGGCCGCTGGCGCCGCGGGTGCGGCCGCCAGACGCTCGAGCGCGGCGCGGTCGACCGCCGGCGCGG
>JAGVUW010000090.1 GCA_019136035.1 Verrucomicrobiota bacterium
CTGAGCCCGGCCTGACCGCCCTCCCCGAGAGGCTCCGCGTCCTGCGTCCCTGCGGCGGCATCCTCCTCGACGCCACGCCCCCCGACAGCGCCGCGGCCCTGCCCCCCGGCGAGGCCCTCGCCGTACCTCCCGGCAGCGGCCTCGCTTTCGCCTTCCGCCGCGGCGCCCTCGCCGGCGGGGGACGCTGGACCCACGGCTATGCCGATCCCGCCAATACCGCCTGCTCCGGCGATGCCATGCCCTACGGCGCCTTCGACCTGCTCTGGTTCGGCCGACCCGGCCCCCAGTACATGTACGAACGCCACGTCAAGGCCGCCGCGCCCCTCTGCGACAACGGCCTGCTCTTCGTCAACGGCAAGGACTACCTCGCCGGGCTCGACGCCTATAACGGCACCCTCCTCTGGGAACGCCATGAGCCCGGCAGCGGCCGCATGGCCATGCACAAGGACTGCGGTAACCTCGCCACCGCCGACGGCGTCCTCTACGCCGCCGTCGACAGCCGCTGCCTCGCCATCGAGGGCCGCACCGGCGCCACCCAGGCCGCCTGGAGCGTGCCGGGACTGCCGCCCGACCAGGCCCACTGGGGCTACATCGCGGTAATCGACGACCTCGTCCTCGGCAGCGCCACCCCCCCCGAGGCCAAGCTCATCCCGACCATCAAGGCCGACTACGGTGTCGTCTGGTACCACCACCAGCCCGTCATCACCAGCCGCGCCCTCTTCGCCCTGCGGCGCACCGACGGCACCACCGCCTGGACCTACACGCCACCCCGCGGCGCCATCCTCAATGCCACCCTCACCGTCCTCGATGGCCTCCTCTGCTTCGTCGAGAGCACCCAGGCCACGACCCTGACCCACCCCACCGGCAAGATCCCCCTCAAGGAACTCTTCGAGGGTGGCCCCGAACTCGTCGCCATCGAGGTCGCCAGCGGCCGCCAGCGCTGGCGCCAGCCGATCGACCTCGACGACTTCCACCACACCATCTTCATGGCCGGCAGCCAGGGCACCCTCGTCCTTACCGGCACCCGCCATGCCGATGTCAACGGCAAGACCCTCATCCAGTACCAGCTCGTCGGCGTCCGCGCCGCCACTGGCCAGGAGGCCTGGCGCAACGATAACACCCCCACCAAGGCCGACGTCCTCAACGGCGGCCACGGCGAACAGACCCAGCACCCGGCCATCGTCGGCGACGTCATCTACGGCAGCGGCTTCGCACGACGAGTCCACGACGGCGCGCCACACCCGGGGTGGTCCTGGCAGAAGAGCGGCCAGTGCGCCTCCCTGTCGGCCTCCACACACTGCGCCTTCAGCCGACAGGGCGGCGTGCCTACCGTCGCCGACTGGACCAGCGGCAGCCAGCTCCCTCTGACCCGCGTCACCCGCCCGGGCTGCCTCATCAACACCATCCCGGCCAGCGGCGTCGTCGCCATCCCCGAAGCCAGCTCCGGCTGCACCTGCCCCTACCCCGTGCAGACCTCCCTGGCCCTCTGCCCCCGACCCCCCGGAACGACCCCGCCGCCATGAACGGAGGCGCCTGTCCATCGTCGCCAGGCGGCCGTGTGCCTGCAGGCGCCAGAGGATGCAGCGGCCCGCGGAACAGCGATTCTGTGCGGCGGCAGACGAGGTCAACACAGGAGGCACAGGACTCATGACGACAGCACAGCATGGCATGGTCATGGCGGCGCTGGCCGCCATGGAAGCGGCCGCAGTCGCCACCGGCATGGCGGCCGAGGGCGCGGCCCCCCCGGTGACGGCCCCCATGACGGGGGCGCGCACCGCCGCCGTCGTGGTCGCGGCCGCCGACGCGCCCGAGCCTGTGAAGCGTGCCGCCGACATCGTCTGCACCGGCCAGGATGACCACGTGGCCATCAACGCCGCCATCGCGGGCCTGCCGTCCAGCGGCGGACGCGTCCACCTGACCGGCGGCTCATACGCCATCGGCGCGGTGGCCGGGACCTTCGGCGGCGTCATCATCGACCGCAGCAACGTCCTGCTGACCGGCGAAGGCAGCGCCACCCGGCTGAGGCTGCAGGACGGCCTCACCGACTGCAATGTGATCTGGATCTACGGCGACATCCAGGATATCGGCGTCCGCGACCTCTTCATCGACGGCAACGCGAAGAACCAGGTGCCGTGGGTCCGGGAGCGTTCCCAATGGAACGGCAACAACGGCATCAAGATCATCAACCCGGCGGGGGGTACGGACACGGCGGGGCTCTACGATGTCACGCCCCGCAACGTCAGGGTGGCGAACTGCCACATCGAGGACTGCGTGCTCATGGCGGTCATGGCGCACGGCACGGCCGTCGAGGTCCGGGACTGCTATTTCACCGGCAGCTTCGGCAGCCATGTCATCGAACTGCTCGGCCACTCCGGGCGGGTCGAGGGCTGCACCCTGCGGGTCAAGGACGGCGACTCGGTCGGCTTCGGCTTCTCCACCGACCGGGCGTACCACTACCACATCGTCAACAACAAGATCTTCGTCGAGGCCGGCGGCACCATACGGGGACACCCCATCAACAACTGGCCGCCGAAGCTGGCCGGACGCGAAACCGCCGCCGGGTACGAGTTCCATGGCGTCATCGCCGGCAATATCCTGATCAACAACGGCAGCAGCGGCTACGTGCGGCTGGACGGCTACATGGACGTCGTGCACGGCAACATCTTCCGCGGCGTGCCGGTGGTCATCGGCTGCCCCAGCGGTGGCCTGGGCGTCACCTTCGACCACAACCTGCTGATCAACACGTCGCTGGAGATCAAGAGCCCGCACCGTGACCCGGAGAGCCGCATCCTGATCGACGGCAACCAGTTCTTCAACTCGACCGTCAAGCACACCGACGGCATCGTCGTCTGGGGCAGCAACCCCGGCTACGTCACCGAGAATACCGGCACGGCCGTCATCGCCGCGGAGCAGACCGCGGTAGTGGTTGAGCATGGCCTGGCGGCCGTGCCGGCGTCCGTACAGCTCACCCCCGCAAACAGCCTGGGCGCGGGCACGAAGTTCTGGGTGGATGAGCTGACGGCGCGAACCTTCACCCTGCGCGTAGACGCCACGCCGGGGGCCGCCACCGCGATCTTCCAGTGGCGGGCCGTCACCACCGGCAGCCAGACGCTCGGAACTGGCGCGAAGTAGCGTCGCACTGCGGCTATTCCCCACCCCGGCAAGCCGGTCTGGCGGAATCGCCGTCTATGGCCGGCTTCGGGCGGTGCCTTTCCCGCCGGCCTGAAGAGAGAGCGCAATGCCTGCGCCCATCCCTGCATCCCCATGCAGCCCCGAAAGGCCCGCATGGCGCCCGCTTGCCTACAGGCCCCCGGAAGGCCCCCGCGCAGGTCGGCTCAGAGGTGGGAAAGGTGCGTTGGGACACCGGGGCCGCCGGGGACCCATCCTGGAGTCTCTTTTGTCGCTTGTGTCCTTTCCGGCAGGCATCGGCGCCCATGGTCGCGCTCGGGGGACGCGGCCTGCCGGCGTGGCGACGACTCGTTGACTTTGGCCTCACACAGGCCATATTCACGCGCCAGCAAGCGCTCCCGTAGCTCAGTTGGATAGAGCAACTGCCTCCTAAGCAGTAGGTCGTGCGTTCAAATCGCGCCGGGGGCGCCATTTTACTCACTGCCCTCGCCGTCCGGCGCCGCCTTGGGTTTCCCATCGGCCCTGCATGGCACGGCGCAACCCTCCGGGCCCGGTCGGGCCAGCCCGGCGGGCGGTGCAGTTCTGCTGGCGGTGGCCGATCGGTGGAGTCTCGCACCGCGTCACGGCCAAGCCGGTTCCGACAACGACGACGACACCCCTGATTGAGGTGCTTCCCATGACCTTCCGTCTTCTGGCGGCAGCGCTGTTCTGCTACGGCCTGGCGCCGTCAGGCGCCCTCGAGCTCTACTGCGACTTTGAGAAAACCGAATCGCGGCGGGCCACGGACATCGGCGGCCTGGTCGGGGGCTTCAAGATCGAGCCCGGACCGCACTTCATCGACGAGGCGCCGCCGGCGCTGGCCGGGCGGAGTCGCCGGGCTCTCGATCTCGGTAACGGCTTCCTCTTCTTCCGCGACAGCCCCGACCTGGACGAGGCCTGGACGATCCACGCCGTCGTCCGGCCGCACGCCGATGGCCAGGGGGCCCGGACGCTGGTGCACCGCCCGGGTGCCTGGACGCTGCAGTTCAACCTCCAGCGCCGCAGCCTCGACCTGGTCCAGAGCGGGAACCTGAACAACGCCGTCGGCTTCAGGCTGCCGGAGGGCCCGGCGGACTGGCAGATGTGGACGGTGGTCAAGGCCGGCCTGGAGGTCCGCTTCTACTGTGACGGCAAGCCTGCCGGCGAGGGCCGCCTGCAGGCCCCGCTGGGCGCCGCCGGTCAGCTCTACGTGGGCGCCGCCTCGAGCACCGGCAGCCGGCCGGCGCTGGCCGCGCTCGACGACCTGGCTATCTGGAGCCGCGCCCTGCCGGCCGACGACATCGCCGCGCTCGCCGCCGGCACGGCGCCGCCGGAGATCGCCGCGGCAGACGTCCTGAAGCGCCTGCCGACGGCGCCCTTCACGGCGGCCAATACGACGCTGTACCGGCTGGCGACCACACTGGACGCCACCGCGGCCGTGATCGTGCCGAACGACGACTCGGGCGGCATGGCATTGGCGGAGCGTGTCCGCCAGGCCCTGGCGGCAGGCTGGGGCCTCGCGCTGCCGATCCGCCGGGTGGCGGGCCACGCCGATGGCCGCGAGACGGTCATCCTCTGCGGTCGCGGCATGGGCAACGCCCTGACGCGCGAACTGGCAGCGAACCAGCAGATCGTCCGTGACCTGGCCGGCCCGGAGGTGCGCGTCTTCCCGGAAGCCCTCGACTGGCGCCGCGGCGTCATCTACCTCGGCGGCCGCGACGAGGCCGAGGTGATGACCGCCACGGCGGCCCTCCTGAAGCGCTGGGCCGCGCCCGAGCGCCTGGCCTTCACCATCGAGGTCCTGCACCCGGTCCAGACCAGCGAGCCGGATGAGCCGGTGGCGAAGGCCGAGGCGCACTTCGCCAGCCACGAAGCGCGCAAGGTCAGCACCGCTCTGAAGACCTTCCTCTTGGAGGCCTTCGAGAACTACCGCGCAACCGGCGACGATCGCCACGTCCGGGCCTTCGCGACCATCCTCGAGCGCGTCTGCGAGATCTACCCCGCGGAGATGGCCACCGAGGTCAGCGCGCCGACCTTCGAGTTCCACCTCTTCCCGCAGCACCTCTACCTGCTCGAGCACTCGGCGGCCTTCACCGACGCCGACCGCCTGCGCGCCGCCGAGTTCATGCGCGCGGTCATGGAGAAGGCGATGGACTCGTGGGAGCTGGTCAACCCGGCGAAGTCCTACGCCATCGGCCGGCGGGAGTACTACACCAACCACTACTGCTTTGCGTCGCGGACCGTCGCGGTGGCGGCGCGCTACCTCCTCAGCCGCTACGAGTACGAGCCGGCGCGGTACTTCCTGGCAGTCGGCGAACATACCTTCGCCGGGGTCAGGGACTGCCCGCTGTCGCCGGAAGACGCCGGCGGCTACCAGTACCTCGTCTACCGCATCTTCATGGAGTACATGCTCTCGGCCGGCACCTTCGACGCGGCCCTGATGGCCAGCCCGGAGTTCGAGGAGTACCTCGAGTACGCCAAATCGACCCTCAACCACCTCGGCTACACCCCCGGCTACGGGGATGCCTACGCGACCGGCATGCGCGGGCCCTTCCGGCTGCTGCGCGACGCCATGGAGGTGACCGGCGACGAGGAGTCGGCGCAGCTCCTGTCGCTGATCGCCCGGACCGCCCGCGAAGACGAGACCTTCTACCGTGAGACCTGCCAGGAGTGGGGTATCGACCCGGCCCTCCCGACCCCCGCGGACCCGCGCTTCCGCGGCCTGCGCGCCCTGACCGTCAATCCGGTCCGCCAGAAGATCCTCGGCCTGGCGCCGACGGCGCGGCCCAAGCTCGACAAGGCCATCCTCCGCAGCTCATGGGAGCCGGACGCCGAGTTCCTGGCGGTGAATGGCCTCAACGGCTCGCCGCATGGCCACGACGACGCCATCGGCATCAGCCAGTACCTCGTCGGGCCGCACCTCTGGCTCTTCGAGGGCGACTACATCCGCCGCGCCGTCGAGGACCACAACCTGGTCGCCATCCTCCGCGACGGCGCCGGCCTGAGCCGCCAGCGCGACCGCATACCCGACCTGGAGCGCTTCGCCCAGGTCGTCGGCCAGACGCAGAACCCGGAGCGGACGATGGCCCTGCTGCCCGGAGCGGACGATGGCCCTGCTGACGCTCCTGATCGAGCGCTGCAACGGCGTTGACTACTACCGCCACGTCGCCTGGGAGGCCGGCGGCGGCCTCTGGGTCGTCGATGACCTCCGTGCCATCGCGGCCGGCGACTACCGCTTCGTCTCCGGCTGGCGCACCACCGGCGAGCTGACCGGCCACGATCAGGGCGTCACCGTCCGGCAGTCGCCGGCGCCGGGCGACGGCGGCCTCTCGGCCCTCTCGATCGCCGAGGGCACCGGCGCCGCCGCCTTCGGCTACTCGGTCTTCGAGCGCACCCATGGCCGCGCCAACCGCAGCCTGGCCTACCCGCACTCCGACGGCGTCATCCGCACCCGCCTCTACTGGAAGGACGCCGCCCTGGCAGCCGGCCAGCGGGCCTGCTTCGTGCAGCACTTCCGGGCCGTCCCGGGCGCAGCGCCGACCCCCGTCAGCATCACCGAGGTCGCCCCCGGGGTCTACGCCGCCGGGACCGGCGACCGCCGCAGCACCCTCGCCCTCGGCGACCGCGTCGCTCTCACCTCGGCACGCGGAAGCCTGGCCCTGCCCGACGGCGCTGCCGCGCCGGACACGACCGCGACGACGGCACCCGCGGGCACCGGACTCATCCGACCCAATCAGACCATGCCGCTGCCCACCGCCGCGGCATTGCGGCAGGGCACGCCTCTCGCTGAGTTCGGCGCCCAGATCTCCGACCTCGCCGCCGGACGCGAGCGCCTCGCCATCGGCCTGGAGGACGGCG
Source organism: Verrucomicrobiota bacterium (assembly GCA_019136035.1). Classification (GTDB taxonomy): domain Bacteria; phylum Verrucomicrobiota; class Lentisphaeria; order Oligosphaerales; family JAFGRS01; genus JAGVUW01. The sequence goes on from JAGVUW010000090.1 coordinate 7,006, forward strand.
GCCTGGTCCTGCTCGACGGCGCGGGCGCCGTGCGCGCCCGCGCCGCCTTCCCGACCGAGGTGAGCGCCATCGGCGCCATACCGTCGCCCTCCGGTGACCTCTTCGCGGTCGGCTGCCGCCCGGTCGACACGCGCACCATCGCCGAGGGCTCGCTGCGGCTTCTCGACGCGTCCGGCCGCGTCCTCTGGACGCACCAGATCCTGCCCTTCCGTGGCCGCCCGGGGACGCCCACGACGATCTTCCCGGCCTGGCTCGCCGGACGCGACCAGCCGCCGGCCATCGTCGTCGGCGTCGAGGCCCAGCACTACTACGCCTTCGATCTCGAGGGCCGGCAGATCCTCGCCAAGCAGGTCGTCCACGGCGCCACCGTCGGCGCTGCCGGCGACATCGACGGCGATGGCCGCGACGAGATCTTCGGCGGCATCGAGTACTACTGGCACGAGATCTTCGATGCCGAGGGCAAACGCCTGTCGCGCTCCACCACCTCGCCCTGGGATAACGCCGTGGCCTTCGGCGCCGTGCCGGCCGACGGCCCGCGGCGCTTCTTCGCCGCCCGCCGCGATGGCTGCCTCTACGCCGAATGCCCGCCCGGCAGCGGCGGCCGGGCGTGGACCGCCCGCCTCGGCGGGCCGGCCTGCGGCGTGGCGGTCCTGGCGGACCGCGTCGCCGCCGCCACCCTCCACGGCTTCGTCAATCTGGTCGACGGCGATGGCAAGGTCACCGCCGCCATCCGCCTGCCCGCGCCCCTCACCGCCCTCGCCAGGCATGGCGACCTGCTCTATACACCGGCGCTCGATGGCCGTGTCTATGCCGTCGACGCGGTAGCGGGGAAGGCGGTGGCCGTGGTCGACTGCACCCGCCTCACCGGCATGGAGCGCTTCCTGCCGAAACTGGCGCAGTCCGGCGACACCCTCGTCGCCACCTTCGGCAATCGGGTATTCCGCATCGAGACACCGCAGCCCTGACCAATCGCGGCTCACTGACGGCGCCCCGCCGGAGCAGAGCAACGCGAACGATCGCCCGTCACCTGGGCTGGAGCGCGAGTGTCCGCAGACGCGAAGGCGTCCACGAGCCCCGGCGCCGACAGCACCACACCGCGAGCGCTCGCGCGAGCGGCGCTCAGTGCTGCTGGCGCTGATCGCGGACGCGGACTGCCTTGCCCTCGCTCTTCGGCAGCTTCCCCGGCTCGAGGAGCTTCACCTGCGGGGTGACCAGGATTTCGTCGCGAACCGCCGCCGCGATGCGGCGACGCAGCTTCTCCAGGGCGTTGAAGTCGTCAGTGAAGCCCTCCGGCCGCAGCTCGACCTCGAGGTGCATCTCGTCGTTGCCGTCGAGGCTGTCGAGGATGATCAGGTAGTCCTGACCGAGCTCGGCGAAGCGCATGATGACGCGCTCGACCTGGATGGGGAAGACGTTGCAGCCTTTGATGATGAACATGTCGTCGCTGCGGCCGGTGATGCGGTCGATGAGGCGGTGGGTGCGACCGCAGGGGCAGTCGACGGGCAGGAAACGCGTGAGGTCGCGGGTGCGGTAGCGCAGGATGGGCATGGCCTGGCGGTCGAGGGTGGTGAGGACCAGCTCGCCGCGCTGCCCGACCGGGACCGGCTCGAGCGTGTCGGGGTCGACGATCTCAGGGATGAAGGCGTCCTCCCAGAGGTGCAGGCCGATCTGGTGCTCGCACTCGAAGGCCACGCCGGGACCATTCATCTCGCTGAGGCCGTAAGAGTTGAACGCCTTCACGCCGAACATCGCCTCGATGCGCCGACGCGTCTCCTCGGAGTGCGGCTCGGCGCCGATGACCAGGATGCGCAGGCGGGTGTCGCGCTGCGGATCGAGGCCCATCTCGGCAAAGACCTCACGCAGGCGCCCCAGGTAGCTCGGGATGGCGTGGACCGCCGTCGTGCCGAAGTCCTGCATGAGCTTGATCTGGCGGCGGGTGTTGCCCGCGCCGGCCGGAATGGTCAGGGCGCCCAGGCGCTCGGCGCCGTACTGGAAGCCCAGGCCGCCGGTGAAGAGGCCATAGCCGCAGATGTTCTGGAAGACGTCCGTATCCCGCACCCCGGCCGCGAAGAGGCTGCGGGCGACGAGGTTGGCCCACGAGGCCAGGTCGTGGGCGTTGTGGAAGATGACGGTCGGGTTGCCGGTGGTGCCGCTGGAACAGTGCAGGCGCACCACCTCGCGCGTCGGCACGGTCAGCAGGCCATAGGGGTAATGCGCGCGCAGGTCCTCCTTGGTGGTGAACGGCAGGCGCTGGAGGTCTGCGATCGAGGTGATCGCGTCGGCCGTCAGGCCGCGCTCGGCAAGACGCTCACGGTAGAACGGCGACTGCAGACAGCGCGACACGACCGAGCGCAGACGCTGCACCTGCAGCGCCTCCAGGTCGGCGCGCTTCATGCCCTCAAGACTCGGTTCCCAGTACATGGTATCGTCTGATTCTCCTGATCACGGCCAGGCCGGCTCGGCGCCACGCGGCCGCCTGCCGCTATGCTGGCCGTATGGCGTTCATGAGTAGCCGTCGAAGAAGCGCTGACGGCTCGGATGGCGCAGCTTCTTGAGGGCCTTGAACTCGATCTGGCGGATGCGTTCGCTGGAGAGATGGAAGCGCCGCCCGATGCTCTCGAAGGTCTGCGGCTCGTCGTCCTCGAGACCGAAACGCAGGGCCAGGACCTCGCGCTCGCGCTCGTCGAGCGTGTCCAGGGCCTCGCCAATGGACTCGCGCAGGAGCTTCTGGGCCGTCTGGAACTCCGGCGCGTGCTCCTCGAGGTCGGCGACAAAGTCGATCAGCTCGGTGTCGCTGTCGGCGCGGGCCGTGCTCTGCAACGAGAGCATCTGCTGCGACATCTTGCGCAGGGCACGCACGCGCGCCGCCGGGACGCCGAGGCGCAGCGCGACCTCCTCGGGCAGCGGCGGCCGGCCGAAGTCCTGCAGGAGGGCCTCCTCGGCCGCGGCAATCTGACCGAGCTCGCGGAGGATGTTCGACGGAATCCGGATGGTGCGGCCCTGCCGTGACAGCGCCCGCGTGACCGCCTGGCGAATCCAGTAGCTGGCGTAGGTGCTGAAACGATGCCCCCGCTCGACCTCGAACTTCTCCACGGCGCGCATCAGGCCGATGTTGCCCTCCTGGATCAGGTCCATGAAGGGCACCCCGATGCGGCTGTAGCGCCGCGCGATGCTGACCACGAGGCGGAGGTTGCTCTCGACCATGGTGCGTCGGGCGCTCTCCTGGGCCTCCTGGTGCTGCCGCAGGCGTCGGAGGAGATCCTCGCGGCGGGTCTCGGCGCCGGCCGGCACCGCGGCGCGGCCCTCGAGCAGGCGGTTCAGGCACTCCTGGTAGAACTCATCGCGCAGGGGCAGGCGCTGCAGGACCCGATGGAAGGACGATCGCAGCAGCTCGAGGCGCTCGTCGTTCTCCTCGGCATCCGCGTCGGGCATCTGCCGCATCTGCCGCTCGACGCGCTCGGCCGAGGCGAGGACCGCGTGGATCTGCCGCAACATCTCGCCCGGGTCCTCGTAGGCATTGGCGTCGATGAGGTGCGCCAGGCGGGCCCGTCCGGCGCCGCCGGCCAGCTCGCCCAGCACCGACACCAGCAGCGACGGGGCGCTGCAGAGGAGCTGCTGAACCGCGTCGCGCGACTCCTGGTACTGGCGGGCGAAGAAGACCTCCTCAACCGGCGTCAGGCGCGGGATGCTGCCGACACGGCGGAGGTAGGCGCGGATCGCGTCCTCGCCACCATCGCTGGCACTCGCCGGCAACGGCAGGTCGCCGCCGGCCTCGCCGTCGTCGTCCGCCTCATGTTCTTGGACATCCCAGCCGGCCACACTCAGAACTCCTCAGCGGCACGCACATAGGCCCGACACCGATGCTGGAGTCAGGCCCTCATGGGAACCGACCCGGAGGCCGGGCGGGCGCCGGGGCCGCACCGGTCAGACGCCGGCATGTGCGCCGGACAACCTAGAGCACGGTTCGCAAAATGCCAGCTCCGCTGGCGTCCCCGGCGCGGCACGGCACCGCAACGCCTCAGGGCGCGGCGGCCGGCAGGCGCTGGCTCCAGTCGAGGCGCCGGGCGTCGAAGGCGCACTCCAGCCGCGGCACGGCGTTCAGGAAGGCGTCGTCGACACCCGGGTCGAAGACCCAGGTGGCCGTGCTGCGGCTGTGACGCGGCGCGGTGGTGCTCACGATGCTCCCCGGGACACGCAGGTCCAGCCGCAGGACCAGATCCTGCGTCAGGGCCCGCAGCGCCCGCGGGTCCAGTCCGCCGGCGGCCCCGGCCGGCCGGGGCAGGTCGGCCCAGAGCCGTACACTGCCATCGGCCAGGCGGTCGCAGCGCAGGGGCCCGAGCAGACCGCTGTTCAGGGCGGCGGGGCCATACTCGGCGAAGAGGATCAGTTCGACGTGGTGTCGGCCGCCGGACTGGTAGCGCCGGTAGCGCTGCACGGTCACGCCCGTGGCGGCGAAATGCTCACGCACGGCCTCCTCGTTGGCGAACCACGCCGGCGTCTCGGCCGGGCGGCCCTGCCACTGCTGAATCACCCGCGCGCCGGTGGCCAGGAGCGCCTCGCTGCCAGCCGCCACCGAGTAGTGGCAGGTGACCGCCAGCGAGCCGTCGCCGTTGAGCAGCACGGTCTGCTCAAGCTGGATACAGCCGACCGCGATCAGCGCGATGACCACGACCGGCGCCAGGCGAACGATGAGGCCCATGGAGCCGCTGAGCATTGACGGTGTCCTGTCTTCCGACTATCCTAACGGCAGATGCCGCACCGGACCGCCAGGCGCCGCCCGGTGCGGCCGTCACTGCCGCAATAAAGCGGAAGGACAGCCCGAAAGCAACGGCATGCCCACCGAAAAGCGCAACGTCGCCGTCGGCCTCTCCGGCGGCACCGACAGCACCATGGCCGCCTACCTCCTGCGCGAGCGCGGCCTGCGCGTGGTCGGCATCACCCTGCGGCTCTGGCACGAGCCCTCGGCGCGATCCTCGGAGGCGCACCTGGAGCGCGCCGCCGAGGTGGCACGGCGCCTCGGCATACCGCATCACATCATCGACGCCCGCGATGCCTTCCGGGCGGCCATCGTCGAGCCATTCATCGCGGCCTACCGCGCCGGCCTGACGCCGTCGCCCTGCGTGCGCTGCAACGCCCGCATCAAGTTCGGCCTCATGCTCGAGGCGGCGCGCGCCCTCGGCTGCGAGGCCCTCGCCACCGGGCACTACGCCCGCCTCGACGAGCCGGAACCCGGGCGTTGTCGGCTGCGCCGCGGCGCCGATCCCGAGAAGGACCAGAGCTACTTCCTGGCCCACCTCACGCAGGACCAGCTCGCCCACGCCATCCTGCCGCTCGGCGACCTGACCAAGCGGGTCGTCGCCGCCGAAGGCCGACGCCTCGGCCTCATACCCCAGCGCCTCGAGGAGAGCCAGGACCTCTGCTTCATCCCCGACGGCGATTACGCCGCCTTCCTCCGCCGGCAGTCCCCCGAGGGCCTTCCCGAAGACGGCGACATCGTCGACCGCGAAGGACACACCCTCGGCCGCCACCACGGCGCCCACGCCTTCACCATCGGCCAGCGCCGCGGCCTCGGCCTCAGCGGCGGGCCGTGGTACGTCCTGGGCACCGACCTGGCCAGCCAGCGCGTCACGGTCGGGAGCCGCGAGGAGGCCATGGCCCGTGAGGCCCGACTCGCGGAGATGAACTGGCTCCAGCCGCCCGCCGCGCCGTGCTTCCAGGCCGAGGCGCAGGTGCGCTACGCCATGGCGCCGGCCGCGGTCAGCGTCGAGGTCCTCGACGGCGCTCGGGCCCGCCTGCGCTTCGCGCGGCCGGTCCTGGCAGTGGCGCCGGGGCAGTTCGCCGTGGTCTACAGCGGCGACCAGGTCCTGGGCGGCGGCTGGATCCGCCCGGCCGACGAGACGTCCGCCAGCGCCGGAGCGATGCCATGAGCGACGATCGCGCTGCCACCGACCGACGCTGGATGCGACGGGCCCTCGCCCAGGCCCGCCGCGGCTGGGGCCGCACCAGCCCGAACCCCATGGTCGGCGCCGTGGTCGTCCGCGACGGCCGCCTCGTCGGCGAGGGCTTCCACCATGCCGCCGGAACCCCGCACGCCGAGGTGCACGCCCTCGCCGCCGCCGGGGCGCAGGCGGCGGGGAGCACCCTCTACGTCACCCTGGAGCCCTGCTCGACCCACGGCCGCACCCCGCCCTGCACTGAGGCCATCCGCCGGGCCGGCGTCCGCCGTGTGGTGGTCGGCTGCGTCGACGCCAACCCGCACCACGCCGGACGCGGCTTCGCCGACCTCGCCGCCGCTGGCATCGAGGTCACCTGCGGCGTCCTCGAGGAGGCCTGCCGCGACCTCAACGAGAGCTTCTTCTGGTGGATCCGCGAACGCCGGCCCTTCGTCCTGCTGAAGATGGCCATGACCCTCGACGGCCGCATCGCCACCGCCGGCGGTGAATCGCAGTGGATCACCGGCCCGGCAGCGCGGCGGCGGGTGCAGCGGCTGCGGCAGGGCTCCGACGCCATCATGGTCGGCGGCGCCACCGCCCGCGCCGACCACCCGTCGCTGACCGTCCGCCAGCCGCGCGACTGGCCGCGCCAGCCGCGACGCTGCGTCTGGACCTCGCGGCCCGCGCCCGACGGCCTCGCCCCCGGCGCCGGCGACGCCGCGCCGACGATCCTGGCCAAGCCGGCGACGCCGGCCGAGTGGCTCGACTTCCTCGGCCGCCTCGGCCGGGAGGACATCACGGCCCTCCTCATCGAGGGCGGCGGCGAACTCGCGGCGGCGGCCCTGCGCGCCGGCATCGTCAACAAGGTGGCGTTTTTCGTGGCACCGAAGATATTGGGTGGACGCGGCAGCCGCCCGGTGGTCGGCGGCCCGGATCCGGACCGCCTGGCCGAGGCCATGGCCCTGGAACGCCTGCACGCCGAACGCGTCGGAGACGACCTGCTGATCACGGGGTACTGCACGCATGTTCACCGGACTGATTGAGGATGTCGGCACGCTGCTCGAACGCCGCCCGGTCGGCGGCGCCGCCAAGCTGGCCGTGCGCACCGCGCCGGCCGACTCGACTTCCACTGCCTCAACGAGACCCTCTCACGCACCAACCTCGCCGACGCGCCCCCCGGAAGCCTCCTGAACCTGGAGAGGGCCCTGCGACTCGGCGACCGCCTCGGCGGACACCTCGTCGCCGGCCATGTCGACGGCACCGCCGCCGTCCGGCGCATCGAAAGGCACGCCGATGATATCGAGGTGACCGTCGACAGCCCGGATGACCTCGGCGATCTCCTCGTCCCCAAGGGCAGCATCGCCCTCAACGGCATCTCCCTGACCATCGCCGCCCTGCACGCGGATGCCTTCAGCGTCCGCATCATCCCGCACTCGTGGGAGCACACCAACCTGCGCGCCCTGCGCCCGGGCGACCGGGTCAACCTCGAGGGCGACATGGTGGGCAAGTTCGTCCTGCGCCGCGAGGAGCGCCGCGCCGGCCGCGCCGGCGGCGTCACCTGGGACCAGCTCGGGCGCGCCGGCTTTGCCTGAGAGGCCCGGCGCCGCGGCTCCCGGGCTCTTGAAAGCCCTGCGGCCGAATGGTAGGTTGATACGACATGCAGACGCGCAGGATCGCTGCGCGGGAACCCGGCAGGTCATTTCCGGAGGGGCCGCCCTGGCCCGGAAGAAGCAAGGAGGCTGAAGCCGATGAAGATCATGACGCGTGTGCGTGCGGTCCTGGCGGGTGCGGCCTGTCTCGGCGTCTGGGGAGCGGCCGCGGTCGAAGACAACGCCGTCTACGGCATGAGCGAGAAGTTCACCCACGGCCTGGTCAACCTGGCCACCGGGTGGATGGAACTCCCGATGCAGATCAAGAAGGGCTACGACCGCGGCGTGCCCGCCATCAAGGCGCCCGCCGGCAGCCACTCCCTCGGCACCCTCCAGGGGCTCTCCCGGGGCGTCTCGCAGACCCTCGGCCGGACCGGCTGGGGCGCCTGGGAAATGGTCACCTTCTGGGCTCCGAACCACACCAGCAATGCCGACCTGATGCTCCTTAACGACAGCGTCTACGCCTGGGAGAAGGGCACCATGAAGCCCTTCAACTGCCCGTGCACCTCGGATGGCTTCAAGCGCCTCGGCAAGCGCCTCGAGCGCGGTGTGGGCGACCTCTTCGGCGGTGTCATGGAGGTCCCCGGGCAGATCCGCAAGGCCAACGCCGTCGGCTGCCCCCTGCCCGGCATCCCCAAAGGCCTCTATTACATGCTCGGCCGCATGGTCAACGGCGCCGGCGACATCGTGCTGCTGCCCCTGCCCGGCCCCGTCGACAACCTGATGGTGCCCTTCGAGGAAGTGAAGCCCTGGGACGCCTGGGACGGCCGT
>JAGVUW010000160.1 GCA_019136035.1 Verrucomicrobiota bacterium
GCCAGGATGGCGATGATGGCGATGACGACCAGCAGCTCGATCAGAGTGAACCCACCGTTCCTGCGCTTCATTGGCCTTGACTCCTTTGACTGACTTGTACTACCGCCGTCCTGTTTGCTCAGCGTTCCAGCCTTCGGTCCGCCCACCCTGGGCAGACATCCTCCCGGCCGGCCGCTGTGGCCTCCAGACACGTCACCAGTATGCCACCAACCCACTGTCGAACACAAGAGAATTCTGTCAGCGATTTCCGAACGCGGTCAAGGAAACTGAAAAGCGCCTAAGATTACTCCATGAACTCCCCCATGCAAATAGTACTCCGCCAAAAAAAGTCGGTATGCACCCAATCGGGGGGTGGGCTCCGGCGTAGTTAATTCCGTAGGCGCTGGCGTGGGGAGCGAGTCGGCGCCACGAGCTGCGCTGCGCCTCTTCCGTGGGGCGGATGGGCGCCTTTGGCGTCCGTGGTTGCGCTCGGCTGGCGCGACCTAACTGGCCTCTGGCAGAGTGAGCGCCGCCGAGCCGCGTTCTGCCCGGGGCCAGAGCGCCGGCATCACGGCGGTTTGGGGGGCTCTTCATCGTGCGAACGAGACCAGCCACGCGGCTCTATATCCATGTGCCCTTCTGTCGGGCGAAGTGTGCCTACTGCGCCTTCTACTCGGAGGTCACCCCGTCGCCGGCGACGGTTTCGGCCTACCTTGAAGCGCTGACGCGTGAGCTCTCGGCGCAGTCGGTCCTGGCGGCGGATCTGGAGAGCGTCTTTGTGGGGGGCGGTACCCCGTCGATGCTGGGCCCATCCGGGCTGGCTCGCCTGATGGGCGCGGTCCGCGCGTCGTTTCGCTTAAGGGCCGATGCCGAGGTGACGGTCGAGGCCAACCCGGATCGCGTTGACGCGGCGTTGGCGGAGGCGCTGGCGGCGGCCGGCGTGAACCGCGTCAGCCTGGGGCTGCAGAGCTTCCAGCCGGCGCTGTTGCGGACGCTTGGCCGGTGCGTCGACGCCAGTGCGGCCGCGGCGGCCGCGGCGGCACTGCGCGCCGTCGGCATCGTCCGCCTGAATGCGGATCTGATCTTCCAGATTCCGGGGCAGGGCCTCTCGGCATGGGTTGCGGACCTCCGCGAGGCGCTGGGCCTCGGCCTGGGTCATCTGTCGACCTACGCGCTGACCCTGGAGGAGGGCACGGCCCTGTCGGCGCGTCTGGGGGCGTCGGGGGTCGACGACCATCTCTTCGAGGCGATGTGGTCGGCGGCTGAAGCGGAGGCCTGCCGGCACGGCCTGCGGCGCTACGAGATCAGCAATTTCGCGATGGCGGGCGAGGAATGCCGTCATAACCTCGGCATCTGGCTGGGCGACGCCTATCTGGGCTGCGGGCCTGCGGCATCGAGTTTTGACGGCTGTCGCCGCTGGACGAATGTCGCCGATCTGGCCGCCTGGATGGCCGGTCGGGCGCCGGAGCTCGACGAACTGCCGGCGCGGTCGCGGGCGGCCGAGCTGCTGGCCTTCGGGCTGCGCACGGTCGACGGCTGGGACCTGTCGCGCTTCCGGACTCTGACCGGGTTCCGGCCGGAGGACCTGCGTGGCGAGGCCATTGCGGAACTGGTCGCCGCCGGGCTGCTCGAGGTCGCGGGCGGCCGGCTGCGTGCCACGACAGCCGGGCTGCTTGTGCACGACGCCATCGCCGAGCGCCTCATCATCCTCCCTGGCGAGCCGTGAGCCGGGCCGCGGGACCGCCGCGTCGCCGGCAATCGGGTCCACCGCCTCGCGCTCAGGACGCCCGAGGCCCGAGGCCGGCCTCGCAATCACGCGACCCTCGACCGCCGACCCCCGGATTGCGGGCAGAGCCAGGGCTGGATCGCCGTTGCGATGGGTTGCGCCGGGCCGCGACTCGGTGTACAATGGCATGGGCCGGGCAGGGCGGTGCCGGCTGCCCGTCGGCGGCCGGTGGGGCACGTCGCGCGTGACGGCCTCCGAGAGCGCTGAGGTTGACGTGACCATGCACCCCGATATACAGCGTGGCGACCTGCTCATTGCCAGCGCCTCGCTGCGCGATCCGAATTTCGAGCGCAGTGTGATCCTGGTCTGCGATCACAGCGACACCGACGGCACCTACGGTCTGGTCCTGAACCGCCCGGTGCCGATGCCGAAGGAGCTGCGAGAGTCGCTGCCGTTTGTGGTCGACTGTGTCTTCCAGGGCGGTCCGGTGCGTCTGCAGGCCATGCAGGTGATCCATCCGTACGGCGAGAGTGTGCCGCAGAGCCTGCCGGTCATGGCAGGCGTCTGGCTCGGGGGCGACTTCGAGGCGCTCTGCCAGGGGTTTGCTGATGGCCGGTTCGAGCCGCGGCGCTGTCGGTTCTGCCTGGGCTACGCCGGCTGGGGCAGCGGCCAACTCGCCGATGAGTTTGCGCAGCAGGCCTGGCTGCACGCCAGTGCCACCCTGGCCCTGATCTTCGACACGCCGGCGGACAGGGTCTGGGCGCACGCGGTGCGGCGTTGCGGGCAGCTCAACGGCCTCTTCCGGCACTTCCCCGATGACCCAAGCCGCAACTGATCGGCATGGTGCGGGTCGGTTGGCAGTGAGGCCCGGATCGAGTATGGTGTGGCAGGCTTCCGGCCGATCGCATCCACGGCGGCCGACCAACGTGGCAGGTGAGTGCCCATGAACGATCGCAGCATAGCACGTCTCGCGGCCGTGGTGGTGGCGAGTCTGGGTCTGGTGACGAGCGTCGGCGCGGAGAGCGTGACCGAACTCGCCAGCAACCGCATCTTCGTCCACGCCATCGCGCCGCTGACGGGCGCGCCCATCCGGAATGTCGACTCGGTCGACTGGTCCGAACGGGCCAATCTGCTGATCTTCGACCGGCGCGGGCTGAACCAGTACTACAACATCTTCTCGATCACCCCGGAGGGCTTCCGGCTGGCGTCGCTGACCCTGGAGCGCGGCGGCGGCATCACCGACCTGCACAACTGCACGCCGGCCTGGCACCCAAGCGGTCGCGTCTTCGTCTTCTCCGGGCAGAACCGCGGCAGCACCGATTACCGCCGGTCGGGCCCCGGGCATGGCTGGCACTGCAACCTCTGGTTGGCGGACCGCGATGGCAGCCAGTTCTGGCAGCTCACCGAGCAGCCGACGCGCTACAACAACCCGCGCGGCGCCACCGCCGCGGTGTTCAGCCCCGACGGGCGCTGGCTCTTCTGGACGGGCTTCACCGGCGCCGACGCCGCGATGACCCCCTACGAGCAGCGCGACCTCCGCCTGGCCGAGTTCAGCATGGCCGGCGGGCGGCCCCGGCTGAGCAACGAGCAGGTCTTCCAGCCCGGTGTCCGACGTGAGTTCTACGAGAGCTACGGCTTCAGTCCGGACGGGAGCCGCCTGCTGTTCGCCGCCAACACCGCCGAGCGCCAGCCGTGGTACTGCATGGACATCTGTGTCCTGGACCGAGGCCAGTCGGAGCCCATCCTGCTCGCCTCGAATCCCGGCGGGTGGGATCGCTACGCGGCCTACTCGCCGGACGGTCGCAAGATCGTCTGGTCGAGCAGCCGGACTTTCTCCATACCCTTCCTTGGTCAGGGCGGCACGCGCTGGATGGCCTACCTGCGCTCGGAACTGTGGATCATGGATGCCGACGGCAACAACCCGAAGCAGTTGACCTTCTTCAACCGGCCGGGTGCCCCGGAGTCGAACGGCCGGCGTGCCTTTATTGGCGATCTGGCCTGGAGCCCTGACGGCAACCGCCTCGCGGTCGTTCTCTACCGCGAGACCCGCAACTTCGACGTCGAGAGCCAGATCCTCATCGTCAGCCTCGGTCGGGATGCGCCGGCGGCACAGAGTGTCGTCACCGCCCCGGACGAGCCGGCCGCTGAGGCCAGCGCTGCGCCCGAGGCGGCTCCCGTCGAGCGGCGCCCGCCTGCCGGGCCCCCGGCGGCACCGCGCTGGTAGCCGCGCCCCCGGCTACCGCCGGCGGGAGCGACAGCACTGCCCGCGGGAACACGGACCGGCACGGACGGACACCGACGACCACGGACTCTCCCAGCGCCGGCACTGCCCGCAACCCAGGCGCCCGGAGGTCAGGATCCCGCCAGGGAAGCGCCTTTCCGGCCGATCGTGGGCCGGACATGGGGAGAAGGCCCCGATGCACTCCCCGGCGAGGCCAGGTCGGGGCGCTTCCGGCGTTGGGTCGCACACTTCCGCGGCCGCGACGCGCATCGGCAGATTCCCCAGGACGTTGCCTTGGCTGACGGGTCGTCTTCCTGCAGGGCGCCAGAACAGAAACCCGAGGGGGGCGCCGTCAGCGATGTCTCGCGGCGTTCCATCCGGCGCCCGGGCGCTGGTGGTGCCGGGAGGTCCACGGACGGCGCCGTGGACTCACGTGTGACTCGCGCCGGGGCTTCGGGTGGTGCAGCGGCAGCCGCCGGCGCTTTCTTTGCGGTGACACGTTGACAGTATGCGTCAAAGTGTCATCTTTTGCGGCAATGGGCTTGGCACCAGGCCGAGAGTGGTGGCGGCATGGCGTCGGTGATGCTGCCAGGGCTGGTGGCTGGGCGCGGGATGGCGTTGGCCGGGCTCTGGCGGTTGTCGTCGGTTCGGCCTGTCCATCCGGTTCAGGTGGAAGAGCAAGCAGGCAGGGAGTGCAGTCGATGAACAGGTCGAGTCGAGTCAGGAAGGGTGTCGCCACGTTGGTGGCGGGCTGTTGCCTGTCCGGTGCGGTGTTCGGGGCCGGCTTCCAGTTGTACAACGAGGGCTCGGCCGAGGCGCTGGGCCTGGGCGCGGCGGTGACGGCGCGTCGGGATCTCCTGTCGAACACGTGGTACAACCCGGCGGCCCTGGCGGGTTCGGAGAAGGCGGGTCTGTCGCTGGGTCTGACGCTGGTGGCGCCGACCTACACCTACGACGCGGGCGGCCCTGGCGGCGATCAGGAACTCGAGAGCGCGGTTCACAAGGTCCCGCATCTGAACTACGTGCATCCGCTGAGCGAGCGTTGGACGGCGATGCTGGCGGTGACGGTTCCCTACGGCCTGGGCACTGAGTGGGACAAGGCCTACCTGCGCAGCCTGTACACGACGCGCACCGACTTCCTGACCCGGCCGGTGATGGGCATTCCGCAGGAGATCAACCTGATGGCGCCGCATATCACGCCCTCGATCGGCTACCGGGTGACGGATGAGTGGTCGGTGGCGGCGGGCGTGAGTGTGGTCTATGCCGACTTCTACCTGCAGAACATCCTGCACCCGGGTGCGGCGGCGATGCTGGGCACCGACGAGATGGAGTTCGAGGGTGACGGCATGGGCCTGGGCTACAGCCTGTCGACCCACTACCAGTTCAACCCCGAGTGGGCGGTCGGCCTGAGTTTCCGTTCGCATGTCGACCTCACCCTCGAGGGCGAGAATGACACGCGGGCGATGGGCAGTCCGGACATCGAGGGCGACCTGCGTCTGCCGCCGAGCCTGGCGCTCGGCGTGGCCAACAACAGCTTCGAGCGCTGGACCCTGACCGCGGACGTGGTCTGGACCGGCTGGAGCAGCTACGACAAGCTGCTCATCATGAACGACGACAACAACACCGTGATGCTGAACTCGGAGAAGGACTGGGACAACGTCTACAGCTACCGCCTGGGTGCCGAGTATCAGCTCAGTGAGGCGTGGGTGCTGCGTGGCGGCTATGTCTACGACGAGAGCCCGGTTCCGGATCGCACGCGCGGCCTGGAGCTGCCCTGCAACGACCGCCACATGTTCAGCGCCGGTGTCGGCTACACCTCGGGGACGTGGGGCGTGGATGTGTCGTACTGCTTCCTGCTCCTGGATGACGGCGACGCCGGCGAGGGCCTGGGCTATATCGGCGACTTCTCCGATGCCAACGCGCACCTGGTCGGCTTCTCGTTCCGCAAGACCTTCTGATCGGCGTGGTGCCGATCGCGTTTTCTGACACACTGGCCGGGCTCCCTGACGGGGGCCCGGCCGGTGTGTTTCCGGGGCTCGTCCGGCCACAGCGGGCGTCAGCACGCCGCCGGGGGATCGACGGCGACGCCGCCGATCCCCCGCACAGCGGGGATCATCCGGACCTGGCCGGTGACGGCCCGTGGCGGACGATCCGTCAGGCCGCCGGGGCGCGTTGGGGGAGGCGTTCGATCAGTGCCATGAGGCGTCGGCCGTACTCGACGTAGTTGTCGAAGCGTACCGCGGCTTCCGAGCGCACCGTGGTGTCATGGTGGACGACGGCCAGGTGCGGCTCGATGGAGATGCCGCCGGCGTAGCCGCGGCCGATGAGGTCGGCCAGGATCTCCGGGACATCACCATGGCCTTCGCCGGGGAAGGTGTAGCGGGTGCGGCCCTCGGCGGCGTTCCAGATGCCGTCCTTAATATGGATATAGGAGACGAAGTCGCGGACCTGGGCATAGAAGGTGAAGGCCGACTGCTTCGGGTAGGGCGCGGCCTTGCTGCGGTCGTCGCTGAAGACCGGGTTGCCGGTATCGAAGACCAGGCGCAGCCCCGGCACCGCCTCGAGGAGCCGCAGGGTGTAGGTGTAGCCCATGCCGCCGTAGTTCATGCAGTTCTCATGCAGGGGCGTCAGTCCGGCATCGGTGAACATCCGCTGCAACTCGCGGACGCGCCGGAAGCGCTCCTCGGCCATCTGGTCGTCCGGGGGGCGGTCCTTGATCACGGCGAAGCTCATGATGCGCACCAGTTGGGTGCCGAGGCGCTGCATACGCGGTATGGCGCGGCGGGCCTCGGCGAGTGAGCTGTCGAAGGGATCCGTGATGGCCTTAGCCCAGTTGGCGATGGCCGAGCCGAAGCAGTTGACGCGCAGGCCGGCCTCGTTGAGCCGGCCGCAGACCTGGTCGAACTCGGCGTCGCTGAGGTCGTGGATGTTGCGGCCGCCGATGTTGCGGGCCTCGAAGCAGGACCACCCCAGGGCGCGGGTGGCGCGGATCTGGGTCTCGAGGTCGGCCCCGGCCTCATCGGCAAAGCCGGTGTAGTAGCCGTTGAAGATCATGGTGGCGCTCCGTCCTTCCGGCTCAGGGCATGCGGCCGGCCAGGATGCGCTCGACGACTTCCATGGTGCGCACCGACTTCTGGAACGACGACTGCGTCCGCGCCGGGTCGCGATCGCGGACTGCCTCGATGAACTCGCGGTTCTCGTCGTAGAAGCCCAGGACGCGGTACTCCTTGTCGGAGCCGGCCGCCTCGACGGCGGTGATGGTGCGGCCCTCGGGGTGCTCCGGGCCGAAGTAGGTGCCCTGGTTCTCGATGTCGATGACGGCCGAGCAGCCCTGGCCGTGCAGGTGCAGGTCGAGGTGCCGGCGGCCGGAATTCCAGGTGGCGCTGAAGAAGCCGCTGGTGCCGCTGGCGAAGCGCAGGAGGGCGTTGAACTTGACATTCTGGTCGGTGTACGACTGCCGGCAGACGCTGGCCACCTCGGGCATGGAGGCATCGCCGAGCGAGACCGCGGTGTCGACCATGTGAATGGCATCACAGGTGAGGATGTCGATGCGGCCCTTGTAGTAGAGCCCGGCGGCGGGGGTCTGCTTGACGAACTCGCTGAAGAACTGGTCGATCGGGCCGCGCCGCTCGACCATGGCGCGCATGGCCTTGACGAGGGGGACGTGCTTGCGCTGGAAGCCGATCTGGGTGATGCAGCCCTTCTTCTCGGCCAGGGCCGCCAGGACCTTGCACTGGAAGGTCGTCACCGTCGGCGGCTTCTCGGAGAAGGTGTGCAGGCCGCGGCTCAGGCAGTCGGCCAGGAGGTCGAAGCTGTCCTGCGGCGGCATGACGATGTAGACCGCGTCGAAGGTCTCCTGCTCGAGCATCTGGCGGTAGTCGGTGTAGACCTTGGGGATGTTGAAGGTCTTGGCGTTGCGCTCGGCCTTCTCGCGGACGAGGTC
>JAGVUW010000605.1 GCA_019136035.1 Verrucomicrobiota bacterium
CCAAGCCCATCGACCAGATCGAACTCGTCGCCCGCAAACTCGCCGAGACCCCCCATACCCGCCGCGCTCAGGCGATCACCTGGAAGGTCTGGGAGGACAACGACTGCTACGACCCCGCCTGCCTCCAGAGCCTCTGGTGCCGCCTCACCGACGACCCCGACCGCGGCTGGATCCTCAATACCAACGTCCGCTTTCGCTCCAACGATGCCTACAAAGCCGCCTTCATGAACCTCTTCGCCCTCGTCCAGCTCCAGAAACGCATCGCCGGCCGCATCGCCGAACTGGCCGGCCGGGCGGTCACCCTCGGGCGCTATGTGCACCAGGCCGACAGCTTCCACATCTACGGCTCCTACTTCCGCGAGTTCAACGAACGCTTCCTCCCGAACCTCAGCCGCCGGACCTTCGCCGAAAGAGTCTTCAACTACGCCGACGTCAAGGACATCATGGAGGAGGCCCGGCCCCGCATCCTCGCCAAGGTCGCGGCCATGCACTAGAGTGACCCCGACCCGGATCGGGCCGGCCGGCGGCCGTCGGCGGGGAGTGTCCCCGATAGGGCGCCGCGCCCGGCCCCGCCTTCGCGAGTGTCCTCGCGCAGCCCGGCCCGCCAGGAGAACGCCAGCCATGCCGCGTGCCGACCAGATCGTCTTCATCATGACCGACACCCAGCGCGCCGACATGGTGGGATGCTACGGCCAGCCCCAGATGCACACGCCCAACCTCGACCGCCTCGCGGCTCGCGGCGTCCGCTTCACCGCCGCGCATTGCTGCCAGCCGGTCTGCGGACCCGCCCGCGCCGCACTCTTCACCGGCACCTGGCCCCACAGCAACGGCGGCTGGGCCAACTCCATGCGACACCTCGGACAGCGCTTCCAGCGACTCGGCTACCACACCGGCTACGTCGGCAAGTGGCACCTCGACGGCGGCGACTACTTCGGCTACGGACGCTGCCCCGAGGGATGGGACCCGGCATTCTGGTACGACATGCGCTGCTACCTCGAGGAGCTCAGCGACCGCGACCGCCAACGCTCGCGCCACTTCGAGACCAGCCACGACCCCGGTTTCGATGTCACCTTCACCTACGCCCACCGCTGCAGCAACCGCGCCCTGCGCTTCCTCGAGGACCACGCCCACGAGCGCTTCCTCCTCGTGGTCTCCTACGACGAACCCCACGACCCCTGCCTCTGCCCTCCCGAATTCGTCGAGAGGCATCGCCATACCGAACTGCCGCGCAGCCCGAACCTCGACGATACCCTCGCCGACAAGCCGGAACACCAGCGCGTCTGGGCCGGCCAGGCGCGCCTCCGGAGCCGCGCGGAGCTACGCGCCAGCGACCCCCGGCTCTTCGCCTGCAATTCCTTCGTCGACAGCGAAATCGGCCGCGTCGTCGAGGCCGTACAGCGCCTCGCTCCCGACGCCCTCGTGGTCTATACCTCTGACCACGGCGATGCCCTCAACAGCCACTGCCTCGCCGGCAAAGGGCCCGCCATGTACGAGGAAATCACCCGCATCCCCCTCATCGTCTCGTGGCCCGGCGTCGTGCCGGCTGGAGCCGTCTGCGATCGCCCGATCTCGCATATCGACGTCGTGCCGACCCTCCTTGACCTCGCCGGCGCCCCCATCCCCGCACCCCTCCAGGGCCGCAGCGCCGCCGCCCTCCTGACCGACCCCGCTGTAGCCGCGCCCGCGACGATCTTTATGGAGTTCGGACGCTACGAGGTCGACCACGACGACTTCGGCGGCTTCCAGCCCGTGCGCTGCGCCTTCGACGGCCGCTTCAAGCTCGTTGTCAACCTTCTCAGCGAGGATGAATTCTACGACCTCCAGGCCGACCCCGCTGAAGGCACCAACCGCATCGCCGACCCGGCCTGCCGCGAGGCCCGTGACCGCCTCCATGACCGCCTCCTGCAATGGATGAATGAGACCCGTGATCCCTTCCGCGGCTACTACTGGGAGCGCCGCCCCTGGCGCCACGACGCCCGACCTGCCACCTGGCCCTATACCGGCATGACCCGCCAGCGTGAACCCGACGACGACGAGCCGCGCCAGCTCGACTACAGCACCGGCCTCGATATGGGCCCCGCAACCCGCCCGAAACGCACCCTCAGCAGCATCGTCGAAACGGCTATGGCCGACCGCCCCAAGAGCCCGCCAGCCACGACCGCCGGCGCCTGACACGCCTCCCGCCCAGCGCCGCCGCGTGGCGGCGCGGGCCGGTTGTCGCCGGTCCGCGACCACGGTATGGTACCCCCACTGACAGCGGCCGCCGGCCCGACGCGCCGCACGGCCGCGCCGGCACCGGGG
>JAGVUW010000561.1 GCA_019136035.1 Verrucomicrobiota bacterium
CCGTTCTGGGATGAGGTCTACCACAATGCATTCCCCGACATGGTGGGGTGCATCAATACGGCATCGGCCGGGAAGAGCCCCATTCAAGACCAGGGTATCGACCGCATAATTGTGCTGAAGTCTGGTCGAGAGCTGCATGTGGACGAGAAGAAGTCCAAAAAGTCATACGATTCCTTCTTTCTGGAATACATCAGCAACGACAGGATCAAGTCGCCAGGCTGGATGGATAAGCCTCTACGCATCGACTTCCTGGCCTACGCCTTCATGCCTAAGCGCCGGGTTTACCTGATCCAATGGGACATGCTGCGCCGCGCCTGGAGGCGCTTCAAAAAAGAGTGGCTGTCGGTCTACAAGACCAAGACCGTCAAAAACAAGACCTACAACACATTGGGTGTGTGCGTCCCCATCAATGTTGTGCGCGCCGCCGTTTATCGAGCTGGAGTCATTGACGTGCAACTTGGGGCCCTGCCGATCCCCAATGATCCTCCCATGCCCCCGGCATTCAAGTGCCCGCTGCCACCCACCGCTCGCGAGCAGGGCGACCTGTTCGAAGAGTGCGCGTGAGCGAGGAGGCCCCTGTGTCCAACGACGAGACCAGACTGTGGGAGATGGAGCGCCGGATGGTGGTCGGCATGTTCGACGGCTACCAGCCCGCCGCTCCGGTCGCCCTCACGGACGTCGCCGATAAGCCGGCCAGGACGGCCCTCCAGGCCCTTCGCACGATGCAGGCCGAGGGTTTGCCTGTCCCAGGCTTCGAAGGGCTCCTGAGGGGCCTCCAGGGGCGAGGAGACGGCACCCTCACCCTGCTTGAACCTTACTACCCCGTCACGCAAGCGCAGTTCGACCACGCTGTTGATGAGGTGGCCGCCTACCGTATCACCAGCGGCGTCCGAACCGCCGCCCAGGAGATCCTCCGCCTGACCACGCAGGGCCTGCCCCTGGACGACCTGGAGCGCGAGGTCCAGGCCCGTCTGGGGCGCGCCCTGCAGGGCACCCGCACCGGCTCACCACGATTCCAGCAGGAGCGCATGGCAGACCTGCTGGAGAGGTTCTGTGACCCCGAGCAGGCTGGCAAGCCTATCGACACCGGGTGGTCCGACCTCGACCGGGCCCTGGGTGGCATCGAGCCTGGCAACCTGGTCCTGGTTGGCGCCCGGCCAAGCATGGGCAAGAGCGCCTTCGCCCTGCAGTTCGCCCAACACGTCGCCCGCCAACACGGCCCGGTGCTCTTCCAGAGCTGCGAGATGAGCGAGGTCGAGGTCACCAGGCGCGAGGTTGCCCAGATTGTCCAGGCCAACAGCCGGCAACTGGAGCCCCAGCACATCACGCGGGCCATCGCCAAGGCCTGTAGCCTGGCCCTGACCACCAGTAACACCGGAGTGGACGGTCTGCAGGCGGCGGTAGCCACCTTCCACACGCAACACCCCGACATGGCCGCCGTCTTCGTGGACTACCTCGGGCTGCTGCAGAAGGGCGGCGCTGACCAGAACGCCGAGTCGGAACTCTCCTATATCAGCCGCAGCCTCAAGCGCATGGCCGAGCGGCACGGTGTGCCGGTGGTGGCCGTGCATCAGCTCAACCGCGGCGTCGAGGCCCGGCCCGACAAGCGGCCCCTCCTCTCCGACCTGCGCGGATCCGGGGCCATCGAGCAGGACGCCAACATCGTCATGTTCCTCTACCGGCCCGGCTACTACACCGGCACCCCGGACGACCACCGCACTGAGGTCCGCATCGCCAAGGCCCGGGACGGCGCGACCCAGACCATCAACCTGCACTGGAGGCCGGAGACCGTGACCTTCTCCTGTATCGACACCCGGCACGAGCCGCCCACCTACGGCCGGACACACTTGGCTTACGGGGACTACGGCGAGGATGGTGGGCTACTGTGAGTCTCTGGGTGCTATTCGACATCGAGCTGTTGGACGACCCTTCCTTCGTGGCTTTGGCATCCGCAGACCCTGCCCACCCCTGGCGCTGGATGCGCATCATCCAATTCGCCAAGAGGGCCAACGAGAAGGGCCGCGTCCTGCGCGCCGACGGCCGGCCCGTGACCACCAGGGACCTGGCCCTCACTCATGACCGCACCACCGCCACCGAGGGCACCTGGCAAGACCTGCTGACCATGTGTCTGGCTGAGGGACTCCTAGTGGAGGAGGACGGCGGAGCCTATCGGATCGCCGACTGGCGGCGCTGGCACCGGTCACCGTCGGACTTCCCAGAAGCAATATCCGAGCGGGTGGGCAAGCACCGCAAAAGGCAACGCACAGAGCGCGTTACAACGCGTTACAAGAACGATGTAACACTTTGTAACGCATGTAACGACTCAGAAGCAGAAGCAGAAGCAGAAGCAGAAGCAGAAGCACCCCCCTGTAGTCCCCCCGAGGGGGACGGGTCGGGAGCGGGGTCTGGTTTTGCTGGGACTACGCCGAGCCCCAACGGCAACGGCAAGCGCAGTTGGGCCCAGGCCGCCGTCGCAATCCTCGTAGAGCACCTGCCCGGCAACCTCTCCACCCAGGAGCGCCAGGCCCTGGCCCGCTTGTCCGAGACCGGAGGCCGCGTCGGAGCACCACCAGAGCGTGCCCTGGACGCCATCCGCACCCACGCCTACTCAGTCGCCTACGAGACCCAGTTCCCAAACCACGGCATCCACTACCCCAGGCGCGTCGCCCTGGAGCGCGCCCTGGCGGACGTATCAGCCAACCCGCTCGGGCCACTGCCAAACCCATGGGACACAGACAAGCGAGGAGGGCGCCCCACGTGAGAATCACCGCCAACATCCCGGTCACCGGTTACCTGGCCATCTGGCAGAGCTCCACCGGGGTCGAGGCCATCCTCCTCCCACACTGCGCCCCCGACTGCGTGGCCCAGGTCGAGAGCCTCGGGGCCCGCGTATACTCCCTGGCCACAACCCTGGGCGCCCTGCTGGACCGTAACGACACGGAGGTGGCTCCCCGTGGCTGAGAAGGACTTCCAAACCGAGCTGAACCGCGGGTTCCGGGCTACCGGGTGGTGGGCCTACAAGATTCCCGACGTGCCGCACGCCCTGGCCAAGCAGGCGCGGTTCAGTCCCGCCAAGCCGTTCGACTGCATCGCCCTGGCCAACGGAAACCTGCACGCCCTCGAGCTCAAGCAGGTCCAGTCGGGCCTCAGCTTTACGCTGAAGAGCCTCCAGGACCACCAGGAGGACGCCCTCCTGGCCGTGGAGTCCTGTGGCGGCGCCGGGTGGGTGGTGTGCAACTTCCGGGTCCGACTGTCGGCTACCCAGCAGCGCAAGCGCGGCGTCGAGAAGCTCGACCTGGCCTTCGCCGCTCGCATCCACCAGGTCGTCTCCGCTCGGGTCGACGAGGCCCGGACTGGGCTGCCACTTGACTGGTGGCAGCAGCACGCTGTCGAGCTGCCGCGCCAGAGGTCCGGAGGAGTCCTGTCCTGGGACCCGACACCTCTCGCGGAGGCCGTGGCATGAGCCTGCAACGCCTGCCCTCCATTGCGTGCGACGCCTGCACGACCAACGAGCCGCGCCGTCACATCGGCGACTCCTGGATGACCGCCGAGGACGTCCGGCACGAGGCCGCCCGGAAGGGGTGGGTTCGTCGCGGTCGACGCGACCTGTGCCCCTACTGCTCCGGCTGGTGCGACGACCGGACATGCCCTATTTGCGGGCGGGACTACATCTGCAGCCACGACGACATCTGCCCACGCTGCACCGGCGAGGCTCTGCCCGACCTGCCCCAGACCCGCACGACCGACGACGCCTACCGCGCCGAGCTGCGCGCGGCCGGGATGCTGGGTTGATACGCACCAACCCGGCCAACTGCACGCCGCCCAGGCGGCCGACTAACAGCCCTGATGGGCACGAGGCTCCGGCAGAGCCGGAGGCAGAGGGAGGAGACAAGAGATGAGACACACGACATGGCTGGCCACGGTGGCCCTGTTCCTGGCCCTGGCAGGGGCCGCGTATGCAGGGAATGCCCTGGTCGGCAGCTTGGATGACGACTACGGCAAGACATTGCGCATCTACCGCTCCGACTACGAAGGCATCATTGGCGTGAGCATCTACGGCGACGGCGCGAGCCATATCGCCCTGATGTCGAGGAGCCAGGCCCGCACACTGGCGTCGATGCTGGAGAGTGGGTGGCGCAAACGCGCCAACTACAACAGGAACACCATTACCGGGTCCGTCAACGGACCGGACGGCAGTAGGGCTATGGTTGCCGTAGTCCCCGAGCCAGACCCGCTGCAGGTCAGTCTGGCCGTCGAGGACACGGACACCGGTATGGCCGCGTCATTCTGGTCCTCGCCCGGCGCTATCCGTTACCTGGCCAACACCCTGCGGAGGGCGGCACGATGAGCGCACCCTACACCCGCGACGCCATCCAGCAGGCCCTGGACGAGGGCTGCACCACCAAGACCCGCGCCCTGGCTCAGGCTTACAGGGCCCTGCGCCAGACCCACCACTACACGACACGGGAGGCGCTGGATGCCACCTGGGCGCTGATGGAGCGCGAGGGAGCCATCGTGCGCGAGGGTAGGGAGTATCGGATGCAAACGGAGGCGCAGAATGACGACAAATGACGACAGCATCGAGTGGGTGGTGGAACGGCTGCAGGCGTTGCAGCAGGAGCACGAGGATGCCCGACGAGCGAACCGGGAGGTGGACCATGCCGCCTGTCGCATCGCGAGCGAGTCCTACCTCCAGGACCTGCTGCGGGCCTATGGCCGACTCGACGAGGCTCGGGCCGAGGTAGAGCGCCTGCAGGCCGAGGTGGAGCGCTTGACGGCTGAGATTCAACCACGCATCGAGCGCAGCATCGCGTTCCAGGATGCGATGGAGGAGGCCGAGATGGAACGAGATGAGGCCAGGGCCGAGGTAGAGCGCCTGCAGGCTGAGGTTGACCGGCTACAGGGGCAGGTCGAGACTCGGGACATCATCATCTGCCAAGTGGCGTGGCAGATGCAGGCTGTCGCCACTGCCATTGGGATGACCCCCGAGGAACAGGCTGCGAGCGCGGAGGGGATCGGAGACGCGATCGCCGAGCTGGTCACCCGCTTGCAGGCCGAGCGTGACGCCGCCCATCAGGATGGTTACCGCGCCGGCCAGGAGGCCATGCGGGAGCGGTGTGCCGCGCTGTGTGACGACTGGGAGGAGGCCACCTACTGCGACGGGTGGCGGGAGATGGAGCAGGGGGCCCAGCATTGCGCCGAGGCCATCCGGGCCCTGGGGGTGGAGTGATGATTTCCGTCGAGCAATGGCAGGCCGAGAACGAGCGCCTGCAGGACGACTGCGCAGAACTGCGATCGACCCTGCAGGACCTGCAGCAGGCTGTCTGTCGTCTGCAGGCAGACCTGAGCAGGGCGGAGGCGGAGGCATCCGAGGCCCGAGAGCGGGAGCATACGGCCCGTATCCTGGAGGGGCGGGCCCTGCAGAAATATATCGCTGCAACGCGAGACGCTGCTGCCCGCGCCAAACCGCTGCGGGAACAGATGGAGGCGGTGTGTTCCGCCCGGCTGGAGGGCCGCGAGGAGATGCGGGCGGCCGTGGTGGCGTGGCTGCAGCAGCTGGCGTGGCTGCAGTTGCAAGAGCTGGACGCCCTGGTTGGCCCCATCGCGCGGCTGGAGGTGGAGTGATGACCCACGACGAGATGCGCCGCCGACTGGCGGACGCGGAGGTGCCGGCATGAGCGAGCGAGTTGTCAACCATCAGTTGATAGCTGACCCCCTGAGCGGCGAGCGCCTGGATGCCATCCGGGCGAGACTGGATGCGGCGCCATCTGCTCCGTGGATTGCGGCGCCAGACTGCATCGGCCCGACCATCCGCATCTACGCTGGAGACCATAAGTGCGCCGTCGCGGTGGGGCTGATGTGCGACGAGGGTCGGCGGGACAGCATTGCCGCATTGACGGCCAACGCCCCCGCTGACCTGCGCGACCTGTTGGCTGAGGTGCAGCGCCTGCAGGCTGAGGTTGACCGGCTGAGGGGCCCACGTCGGCACTGCTACCACTGCCTCGAGGACCTGCCCCAGGGTGCCACCGACGACTGCTGCGACGGCTGCCGGGACCAACTGAGGCGTGACGAGGAGGCGGAATGATGACAGACCGCGAGATGCGCGTCCGGTTAGCGCAGGCGATGGGGTGGAGGGATTTGCGGGCCGGCGCAGTGAGAACGCTCAGCGGCGTGTTCCCGGAACAGAACATCCTGGTGCGCACAGAGGTGCCCGACCCATTGGAGAGCGACCGCGACGCGGCCCTGCTGCGGGCGTGGTGCCTGGAGCGGGGGTGGACAGTCAAGTCGGAACACACCCCTGTGGCCCTCACCATCGTCAACAGAGCATGGCCTGCCGTGATGGTGAGAGTGAGCCGGGCGCCCGTTGTGGTGTCCGCTCTGGTGCGCCACGCTGACGAGCCTGACCCCTGTCGCCGTGAACGGCTTGCGCTATGTAGGGCCGTGCTGCAGGCTATCGAGGCCGGAGGTGAGGCATGAGCGCCTGGACGCTGGAGGCCGTCTGCCGGCGCATCTCCGGCGGCGCTGACCGCCGCTACCACGAGGACAGCCACGTTACTCCGGGCCAATACATGGAGGCCTGCGCCATGCTGGACGAGGGGTGCCCGCCCAGCCTGCTGGCGGAGGCGGTCTGGCGCCTGGAGCGGATCGCCTGGTTCCGTCAGGCCGGCATCACGGCTGAGCCCTGGGACCTGACCGGCGCGGACGTGGAGCGCCTGACGCGCGTTGAGCCCTGGAACCCGTCCGGGCAGATGGACCTGGGACTATGAGCCGCCGGACGTATATCGACGCACCCCACGCGCCGCAGCCCCAGGACGGTGAGTCCCCGGTGTCCGTCATCCACGTCGGCCACCTTCCCCATTGGCACTGGCTCATTGAGGGACAGGATGAGGGCCGACGGGACACGTGGTGCGGCCTGTCGGCGCAGTACGCCACAGCCCGCGTCGAGACCGGTATGCCCACGTGTCAGGCGTGCATCGACGCCCGCCACCACCACGAGGCCGACAAGCGCGAGCGGGCAACCCGGGAGCGCTGGCTGGCCGGCAAGCGCCGACCCGGCATCCGCGAGCGCCTGGATGCGGCTCGGCGTGAGGGCGCGGATGCCATGCTCTCACGGGTGGTAGAGGCCCTGGAGGGCTGGATGCTTCTGCACGAGGCTACATGGCAGGACACCACCCGGGACCAGGAGGACCGCGACGAGGCCCTGGTGCGCGGGTCGGAGGCCAGGACGTGCTGGCACACCGTGCGGGCGCTGGAGGTGGCGCCGTGAACCCGCCCCGAGAGACCCCCATCACCATCGTCGGCCGCGACAAGCGCAGGCACGTCGTCCCGGGCCGACCCTACCGCGGGCTGGCGATGGTGCGGCCTTACGACCTGCGTCGCGACCCCATCGAGCCGGTCCCGCAGCGAGCGGCCCGGCCGTGCTGGGGCATCTGGCACCTGGAGTCGGGCCTGAACCTCGGCGCTGTCTGGGGCCGGGTGCGGGCGGCGTGGGCAGAGTTCTGTCGCCTGGCCGAGGCGGCCGACTGGGACCGCCCGATGGCCGAGGTCCTGGCCGACCAGGACTGCCGCCGGGTGCACGAGGACCTGCGGCGAGCCTACTACAGCGAGTTGTGTGGGTCATGAGCATCGCCGACACCGACATCCCCATCCCCAGCACGGCCAGCCTGCTCGACGTCGCATACCGGCGCCAGACGCCCGACGAGGTGCGCGTGGCGCGAGCCCGAGAGGCCGGACAGCGGATAGGCCCCTGCCCGACGTGCGGGTGGCCGGCCACCTACGAGGACGTGACCATCCATCGACCGGGCCAGCCCGAC
>JAGVUW010000108.1 GCA_019136035.1 Verrucomicrobiota bacterium
CAACGGCCTCACCCGCCCGGACAGCAGCCTCAGCCCGTTCGCTTACCACGCCGTCGTCCTCGACGGCAGCGGCACGGTCGAGCTGCCTGCGTCGTACCGCTTCGCCCTGAGCCAGTTCACCCTCGAGGCCTGGATCCGCCCGAACACCGGCGTCACTGCCGGCACCATCCTCGAACGCACCTTCGAAGCCGGCAACAGCAACTACCGCCTCTTCCTCGACGGCGGCAAGCTCAAGGCTGTCTTCACCGACACCGCCACCGCCACCATCACCGCCGCGTCGCTGGCGAGCATCACGGCCGACGGCGCCACCTGGACCCACGTCGCGGCCATCTTCGACCCGCCGACCCGCGCCCTCCGCGTCGTCGTCAACGGCGCCGACGTCACCGACCAGGCCGTCAGCACCCACCCGGTGCTGACCCTCCCGAACACCACCCGCGGCACCACCACCCCGCGCGTCCTCATCGGCAGCGGCTTCGCCGGCGCCATCGACGAGGTCCGCCTGTGGGGCGTCGCCCGCACCACCGCCGAGATTGCCGCCGCTATGACCACGACCCTGGCCGGCGACGAGAGCGGCCTGATCGGCTACCTGCGGTTCGATGACGGCAACCTCAGCGGCAGCGGCCGCGCCGAGGAATTCGCCTCGACCTACGCCAACGACTGGCTCACCGGCTGGGCCCACGCCGCGGCCCTCCGCGGCACCGCCGCCTTCCAGGAACTCGATGCCAGCACGCCTGCACGGACCTCGCCCGTCAGCCAGGGCATGGTCGACAGCGATGGCGATGGCATGGATGACGCTTGGGAAGTCATGCACTTCGGCGACCTCGGCCACGATGGCACGGCCGACAGTGATGAGGACGGCCTGAGCGACCTCGGTGAGTACCTCGTCGGCACCGATCCGAATGACGCCGATACCGACGACAACGGCACCTCCGACGGCGATGAGGACAGCGACAACGACGGCCTCAAGAACGCCGAGGAGATGGCCCTGGGCACTGACCCGAGCAACCCCGACAGCGATGACGACGGCGTCAAGGACGGCACCGAGGTCCTGCAGGTCGGCGCCGATACCTGGCGCGTGACCAGCCCGCGCTACAGCATGGCCCACATGGAGGGCGACCTCCTGACCCCGGCCCGCTCCCTGGATCTGTCCTCGGCCCTGATCGGCCCGGCCGGCGTGGCGGTCCCGTACAGCGGCCGCTTCGACCGCAGCGGCGCCGCCTGGACGATCGAGGCCTGGGTGAAGCCGGAGGCGGATCTGGACGGCGTCCTGGCCGCCTACGTAGTCGGCGCTCGCAGCGCCATGGAGATCGGCCTGGCCGGCGGCGTGCCTTACGCGCGCTTCGAGAGCCAGACCGGCACCGCGGTCACCGCCGGCGGCGCCACGGCCGGCATCCCGGCCTTCGCGCCCGGCGTCTGGCGGCATGTCGCCGCGACCTGGGACCCGCAGACCTCGGCCCTGACCCTGGTGGTCGACGGCCTCCTGAGCTTCTCGCAGTTCACGACCCTGACGCCGATCACCGGGGCCGGCCAGCTTTACCTCGCCAGCCGCGGCACGGCCGATGCCGCCACGCGTCTGACCGCCGGCGCCATCGACGAGGTCCGCGTCTGGAACACGGCCCGCAGCCTGGACCAGCTCGAGCTCAACCGCGACCGCATCGTCGAGACCGGCACCGCCGGCCTCCTGGCGAACTACCGCTTCGACGACGGCGGCACCCACGTCGAGGACTTCACGCAGGCCTACCCGTCGGCGACCGCCGCCGACTACGCCCTGGTGAACCTCGGCGGGGCCACGGTCACGACGACGGCCGCGCCGATGCTCTCGACTCTGCGTGCCGGCGACGACCGCGACAACGACGGCATCGCCAACGGGTACGAGGACCTCTTCGGCATCGATATCGACGAGCGCTTCGACGGCCTCGACAACGACCGCGACGGCGTCGCCGACGACCTCGCTGGCGCCTGGGCCACCCCCGAGACCAACCTCACCGACACCGTCGACAACGACAACGACGGCGTCGTCAATGACGACGCGACCCACCCGGCCGTGCGTCCTGAAGTCAGTGTCCCGGGTGCCGACGTCTCGGCCGGCGACACCGATACCGACAGCCTGAACGGCCTCTACGAATACCTCTGCCGCAGTAACCCGAACAAGGCCGACACCGACAACGACGGCATCGCCGACGGCGACGAGGACTTCGATCAGGATGGCCTGACCAACCTCCAGGAACAGACCCTCGGCAGCGACCCGACGTTGAAGGACACCGACGACGACGGCACCACGGACACCGACGAGGCCCTCGCCGGCACCAGCCCGGTCGACGAGTTCAGCCCGCTGGTGGACCGCGTCCTGCAGCTCGACGGCACCGCAGCGGCGTATGTGACGCTGCCGCTTGCCGGGCGCCTCGCCCTCGACACGTGGACCGTTGAGGCGTGGATCCGCCCGACTGCCGCCGCCGCCAGCACCATCATCCAGCGCAGTGTCGGCGCCGACAACTACTGCCTGGGCCTGGACGCGACGCGTCGGCCTTACATCCGCTTCACCCCGAGTGACGGCACGGCGGCCGTCGAAGCGAAGGCCGCCGCGACGGCGGCCGTGGCGCTGAATGCCTGGACGCACGTCGCGGCCAGTTTCGATGCGGCCGGCAACACCCTCCACCTCTTCGTCAACGGCGTTGAGGTGACCTCGGTCGGTACCCCGAAGGACGCGGCGACCACGGGGATCGGTCCGGTCTTCACCCGCCTGGGCCAGGGCTTTACGGGCATGATCGACGACGTGCGCATCTGGAGCCGGGTGCGCACGGCGTCCGAGATCTCCGGTGCGATGGGCTCCCTGCTGACCGGCAATGAGGCGGGCCTGGCTGCCTACCTGCGTTTCGACGACGGCGGCAGCGCGGTTGACGGCGGCATCTTTGCCACCGACAGCACGCAGCGGCAGGATTGGCTGAACCAGTGGAACCGCTCCGGACGCCTCGGCGCCGGCGCGGCGATGGTGGCGGCACCGGCCGATGCGCCCGTGAATGGCGAGGCCGTCGATAGCGACGGCGACGGCATGGCTGACCAGTGGGAGATCCAGTACTTCGGCGACCTCAGTCGCGATGGCACGGGCGACCAGGACAGCGACGGCGTCAGCGACCTCTACGAGTTCCTGGCCGGCCTTGACCCGACGCGCCAGGACAGCGATGGCGACGGCACCACGGACGACCTCAGCGACGACGACGGCGATGGCCTCACCACCGCCGAGGAGGAGGCCTATCGTACCGACCCGGGCCAGTCCGACAGCGACGACGACGGCGCTGACGACGGCGCCGAGATTGCCGCCGCGCCGTTGCGCACTCACCCCGGCTACAGCATGAGCCGCGTGCCTGGCGTCGACGCCCCGCGCTGCAGCCTGGATCTGAGTGTCCTGGGCTCCAACGGCCTGATGGCGCCGTACGGCACCCCGTTCGATCGCTCTGGCGGCGACTGGACGGTCGAAGCGTATGTCAAGCTCGGCACCGACCTTGATGGTGTGCTGGTCGCCTACGACCTCGGCGGCGCCCACCAGTTCGCCCTGCGCACCGACGCCGGTACGCCGGCGATTACCTTCACCGATTCAACCGGCGGGCTCCAGACGCTGGCCGCGGCGGGCTCGATTGCCGACGGCAACTGGCACTACCTCGCGGCGGCGTGGAATCGCACCGCGCAGGAGCTGACTCTCGTCGTCGACGCCCTGATCTTCGTGCGCGCCCGCACCGACTTCGGGCAGCTCCCGATCCAGCCGGTGTCCGGCCGCGGCACCCTGCGGCTGGGCCTCGGCTACGACGACGGCCAGCTCGACGAGGTCCGCGTCTGGAATTCGGCGCGTGCCATCAGCGACCTCGAGACGAACCGTCAGGCGCTGGTCCCCGCCGGCCTCGCCGGTCTGCTGGCCTACTACCGGTTCGATGACGCCGGCGACCAGGTCGAGGACTTCGCGCATCCGCTCCCCGGCCGCATCGCGGCGACGTACCAGCTCCAGGTCCCGTCGGGCTGGTGCAGCCCGGACGGCGCCCCGGTCTTCGGCTTTGACGACGGCGATGCCGACGGCCTGCCCGACTGGTTCGAGGCCCTCTACGTCATGGCTGACATCGACCTGGCCTCCGCCAACAGCGACGGCGATGACTTCACCGACGCCATGGAGGACGCTGACCTCGACGGACTGACCAACGGCTTCGAGTACCTCGCCGGCACGGATCCCACCACCCCGGACACCGACGGGGATGGCGTCCTTGACAGCGCCGAGATGGCCATCTCGGGCGGCCTCACCAACCTCCAGAAGCAGGCGCACGGCCTGGTTCCCTGGGCGGCCAACACCGACGACGACCTGGACGACGACCTGGTGGAACTGAACAACCAGACCGACCCGGCCAGCTCCGCCTCGCCGCAGCAGTATGGCGCCCTGAGCCTGACGCAGACGCCCGGGCCGCAATATGTGCAGGTCCCCGCCCGCCTCGACCACGCCCGCCAGGCCTGGACCGTCGCGGCCTGGGTCAAGCCCGCCGAGACCCGCGCCGCCGAGATCTTCACGCGGCGCCTCGGCGCTGATGCCTACACCTTCCGCCTGGCCATCACCGCCGAGGGCAGGCCGTTCATCCAGTTCACCGACGCGCGCGGTGAACAGCATGTCCGCGTCGCCCTCAAGCCCTTGGTCATCGACCGCTGGACGCACGTCGCCGGTCGCTTTGACCCGGGTCTGCGCCGTCTTGATCTCTTCGTCGACGGCCGCCGCCTGGACCTGCGCCAGACTGACCGTGCTCTGAGCCTGAACGACGCCGACCTGGTGCTCGGTGAGCTGCCGACGCTGGCCGGTGATCGACTCGAGGAGCGCATCGGCGAGGGCTTCGTCGGTGAGCTGGCCGAGGCCCGCCTCGCTGCCACCGAGTTTGACTACGCCACCTACTTCAGCGACCTGGTGCCCGACACCGACCCCGATGACGATGGGAACCTCGACATCGTACTCACACCGGTCGGCCTCAACGACGACCAGGTCTACGTCCTCTACGACCAGAGCGTGCGCGCGACGGCGGGCGCCACCGGTGCGGACGTCGTCTTCATCGTCGATACCAGCGGTTCGATGGGCGTGGCCATCACCCAGGTCCAGCAGAACATCATCGCCTTCACCAATCAGCTTGCCGCGGCTGGCGTCGACGTCCAGCTCGGGCTGGTCGACTATGTCGATTCGACCAAGTGGCCGAACCTGGAGTTCACGCCTTACGGCTTCACCACCGACGTCCTCCAGTACCAGGGCTGGGTGCAGGCCCTGAACACCGACGGTGCCGAAGAGCCCGGTAACGCCGCCCTGGTCTACTCCCTGGCCCCTGGCACCTTCAGCCCGTCCTACCGCCAAGGCGCCAAGAAGATCTTCGTGCTCATCAGCGACGAGCCTATCCAGGATCCCTACACGCCCTGGCCCACCGCCATGCCGGCGCCCTACCAGAGCGCCATGACCATCGATGACGTGACCGACGAGCTGATCCTCAACGACGTCACGGTCTTCACCATCGCGTCGGTCCTCACCGGCTACGGCCTCGATTACGACGTCGACGACGACAACGTCGACGACATCGAGGAAGTGGCCCTGGGCACAGGCGGCCAGATGTTCGATATGACCAGCACCGACTGGAGCCCGATCTTCCGGGCCATCAGTCAGCAGATCATCTCGCAGATCGGCGGCGCGACCGTCTCAGGCCTGGTCAGCGATTACCACCTGCGCGACGGCGGCACCACGGTCGAGGACGAGCTGTTCTCAGGCCGCGACACCTGGCGGAACTGGCTGCACGCCGGCACCCCGGTCGGCTTCGGCGCTTCGTCATGGCTGCACGAACTCACGGAGACGACCCACCCGCGCCACAACCAGGCCGGCGGTGAGCACACCAACGTCGAGGAAGATGCGGTCGGGTCCCGCAGCGACATCGACGACACCGACGACGACGGCGTCCTTGACGAGGACGAATTCGACGCCGGGACGCACCCGGGGTACAGCATGTCCGGCGCCTACGACGAGACGACCGGCGCGGGGCCGTACCCGCGCGCCCTGGATCTCAGCGTTGCCGGCGCCGTCGAGGTGCCGCAGGCGCAGCGCTTCTTCCGCCTGGACCACTACGAAGGCGGGACGCACGCCGACGTGACCAGTTGGACGGTCGAGGCATGGGTCTACCCGGCCGCCGCCGATGCGGCGGGTGTCCTCTTCCAGTCCAAGGTCGAAGGCCGCGTGCAGTTCGAGCTGGGACTCGCCGCCACCGACCTCGACGGCGACGCGGCTCCCGAGCTGCGGGTGCCCTATGTGCGCTTCCAGGACGGCCGGCCGCAGCCGGTCAGCTATGCCGTGCACGGCGCCTACTCCATCCCGGCCACGGGCTGGACGCACCTTGCCGGCGTCTGGGATGCCGCCGCCGAGACCCTGACGCTCTACGTGGACGGCCTCTCCGTCAGTGACTACGCCACGCAGCACGCCACGGATGGCGCGCCGGCCCTGACCGGGGTCACGCCCACCGTCCCGAGCGACTATGCCGTGGAGGCTGACTACCAGGCCGTGCTGGGCGACGCCGCGTTCCTTGGCAAGGGCACCCTGGTGGACGACGTCCGTGTCTGGGCCGTGTCCCGCACGCAGGCTCAGATCGCGATGGCCCGCCGGACGGCGGTCCAGCCGAATCAGGACGCCCTCCTGGCCTACTACCGTTTCGACGACGGCGGGGCCACCGTCGAGGACTTCGCCTGGATGCTGCACCACGTTCCCGGCACCCCGTTCCACGGCCGCAAGAGCTTCACCGGTGCGGTCGTCGCCTACGAGGGCTGCCGCTTCGTGCTGAGCCCGGTTGCCGGCGCGGTGGTCACGGGCAACACGCCCATGCTCCATGGCGCGCAGTACGACCCGATCACCCTCTCCATCAATGCCGACGACATCGACGGCGACAGCATCCCCGACTGGTTCGAGGATCTCTACACCGGCCTCGCACAGGGCATGGCTGCCAACTCGGACCGCGATGAGGACGGCCTCGTCGCCCTCTACGAGTTCATGGCCCACACCGATCCGAATGTCATCGACACGGGCGACACCGGCACCATCGACCCCCTGCGCGATGCCGATGGCGACGGCGTCACCAACCTTGACGAACAGCAGTTCAGTCTGCTGGCGAACCAGCCGGACAGCGACGACGACGGCCTGAGTGACGGCGAGGAGCTCACCGGTACCAATGACGTGGGCGGCCATGTCACCGCGCTCGATCCGGGCGGCGCTCCGTCCGACCCGACCAACGCGTTCGACCCGGCCCGCAACCGCGCCCTGCGCAAGGCCGCCGAAGACTACGTGGAGTGCCCGCTCGAGACCCGCTTCGAACTGAACGGGAGCTGGACACTCGAGACGTACCTCAAGCTCGATGCCGCCGATGACGGCAACGGCACCCTCTTCGAGCGGCGGCTCTCCTTCGACGACGGCCGGCAGGACCAGGTCAGCTTCCGACTGGGCCTGGAGGCGTGGAAGCTCTGTGTCTCCTACACCAACGCCGATGGCATTCAGCGTCGGGCGATGACCTTCCGCACCATTCCGGCGGGCGCGTGGATCCACCTGGCCGGCATCTACGACGAGGACGCCGGCACTCTGACGGTCTACATCAACGGCCGCCAGGAGTGGCTGGAGCGCGTCGGGCCTTTCCTCAACACGTTCGACCGCGACGGCAAGGTCAGCCTGCGTCTCGGCGAGGGCCTGGCCGGCTGGCTTGATGAGATGGCCATCTCCAATGTGGTCAAGCTCATCAAGAGCCGGGCCTACCACGCGCCGACGTTCAACACC
>JAGVUW010000109.1 GCA_019136035.1 Verrucomicrobiota bacterium
GGGCGATGGCCACGGCATAGGCCGCGCCGTCGATGACGACAATGAGACGGCGGGCACCGTAGCCGCGCTCGACCATCGCCGCGGTGGTCCTACCGCCGATTTCTTCATCGGCGCTGAAAATGGCGCCCACCGCGGCGCGGCCGCGGCAACGGCACAGGACCTGCGCGCAGACCACGGCGTTGCCCAGGCAGTCGTTGGCGCCGCGGCCATGCAGCCAGCCATCGACGCGGCGCGGGGTGAACTGGTCCTCGTCGGCCGGCACGACATCGACGTGTGTGTTAAGGAGAAGGTCCGGCTGGCGCTCGGCGACCGTCGCGGCATAGAGGACCTGGCGATCGCCGACTGCCTCGAGGGCGACATGGAGGCCCTCGCCCTTCAGGTAGGCCGCCAGACGCGCGGTCACCGCGTTCACGGCGGCGACATCGGCGCTCACCGGCCGCAAAGGAATAAGGTCTTCAAGAAGCTCGATCGTGTCAAGCATGGTCAGTGAACTCGTTCGGCGCTGCGCTCAAAGAGGCTCTGGACGCAACGCCGAACGCCTGGCCCCGGTCACGCTGAGGCGGCCCGCTCCGACGCGCGGGCCGCTGACCTCACCAGGCGGCCCAGTACTTGCCCGCGTTCAGGACCTCGCCGGCGCCCAGCGCGGCCGCGTGGCTGTCGGCGAAGAGAACATTGAGGCGCGAGCCCCCATGCCGGAAACGCCCCAGGCGGCCCCAGGCGGTGTAGCCACTCGACACGGCGCTGCCGGTGGTGCCCCAGGCGAACTGGCTCGGCGGCATCGGCCCGTCGCAGTTCTCTGCGGTCGAGATCGCCTCACTGGGCCGGCCCACCGAGGCCAGACGGTAGGACTTCAGCGGCCAGACGTCGCCAGAGGGGTGAATCCGGTAGGACTGCAGGTAGCTGGTCGGGCGGCTCGGACCGCCCGTGATCCAGGAGTACATGACCGGGTCCCCGTCGCTCGGGCACTGGAAGACCTCGGTGGCGTTGCCCATGTACTTGCCGAGCATGTGGCAGAAGGTGCCCTGGTAGGTCGTTCTGACGCCGCCCACGAAGTCGTAGAGGTAGGCCAGGTTGTAGGTCTCCTCGTTGTCGTCGGCGTAGAGCTGCACGGCCACGCCCGTCTGCTTGAGGTTGTTCAGACACGAGGTCTGACGTGCCTTCTCACGCGCCTGCGCCAGGGCCGGCAGCAGCATCGCGGCCAGAATGGCGATGATCGCGATGACCACCAGCAGCTCAATCAGTGTGAAGCGCCTCGAACGCATTGCCTTGGTCCTCCGTTGCCGTTTGCCTGCAGCCCTGCCCTCGCCTGTTCCTGCAACGGCCTGCCTCCGCGCCCGCGGAGAACCCCGCAACCAGGCCGCTGACACACCCGCTGACGGACCGCCCAGACACCAACCGACCCCTTGCCGGGGAGGCGTTCCGAGCCGGTCTTCTGACTATACTCCGATTGTTTCCCAACGCCACGCGCCACGCCGACGGAACCCTTCCTGCGGATCCCGCCGCAGCGCCCCCGCCGGCTCGGGGCGCCGGATGGACCACCACGAGAAATCGCTCGCCACATCGCCCGGAGCGCTGTCGTCCGCAGACGCAAAGGCATCCACGAGCCGCAACGGCGTCGACAGCGCCGCCTCCCGATCGCCGGTGCGAGACACCCCCGGCGCCGCTCTCACGGCGCCGGGGCCGCGGCATCGCGCACGCGCGCACGACAACTCAGTTCCCAGGTCGGCGACGCGGCGGCAGGGCTGACGCGGCGCACCGCGACCGTCGCCTGGTTGGCGCTCCCCGACCAGGACTCGACCGTCACCGTCGACCCACCGCGCTCGGTCCTGGTCTCGACCGTCGCCGGCGGCCGACGCAGGTCGATCGACCACTGCCCCGCGGCCACCGGCGGTGCGCTCAGGCCTGCCTCGATCGACAATGCCGCGCCGCTGTCCTCAGCCACGCCGCGCAGCACCACCCAGCGCACGGGGCAGGCCGTTCGCCGTGCGTCCAACTCGGCGTAGCCGTGGCGCTCCAAGGCGCGGCGCACCAGGGAAAGCTCGGCCGCGCCCATGCCATGAACGCGCAAAGGTCCAAGGACGCCGAGGTGGGCCAGCAGCGCACTCAGCTCACCCTCGCTCAGCACCAGCGGCCGCGACGACGTGAGGACCGCACTCGGATGCAGGGTCGGGTAGAGGTTCGCCACAGGCACCGCCGAGGGCAGCACCGGCGTCCGACAGGCGCTCAGGAGGACCAGCAGGCCCCCCGCGAACAGCCATAGCGCCGTTATCCTCATCGCGGTTGATTCCTGGCGTCCGGTGAACAGATTGGTGCCGTCCGAAACCATAGCCAACCGTACTCACACCATGCAGCTCTGTCAATGCGAGCCGACCGACCTCCCGAACCGCGACGCGGCTGTCGCGGCCATCCTGGCCGGTCACAACCGCCGCTGGGGCGCCCGCCTGGATGGCTTCCGAGCCTATGCCGGGGCGCCGTGGTGGTCGCCGGGGCTGATCATCACACCGGAGCTGCGCGGACGCTACGAAGGCTGGCTGCCGGTGGCGGAGTTCTGCGCGGACCTGGCGTGCCTGGGGCGCGCCTTCCTGCCGGCGCCAAGCTGGGTACCGCGGCGGCTGCGGTCGGGCGGCATCGAGCCCGGCCGCGGGCCGGAGGCGCCGCTGTCGCTGCCCGACCTCTGGGCGCGCCTGCCGCCGCGCATCGCCGCGCGGGTCGCCTTCGATGACGCCGAACTGCCGGCGCTGTTCGCGGCCCTGGCCGACCCGCCGCGTTTCGGCACCGACAGCGCCCGCTACGAGGCGCAGCGCGCGGCGCTGGGGGCATACTGCCGGGGCGCGGCCGGTGACGGCCGTCGCCTGACCGTGGTCGACCTCGCCTGCGGTGTCGGCCTCGGGACCTACGAGGCCGCGGCGGCGGCCGCGGCCAGCGGCGCCCCACCCCGCGTCCTGGGCCTGACCCTCGAGCCCCTCGAGGCCTGGATGGCGTCACGATGCTGCCTGCCGCACGACCCCGACCGCGAGCCGCGCCTGCGCCGCCTGGCGGCACAGGCGCCCCCGGTGGCCTTCCTCGCCGCCGACGTGCGGCGCCTGCCTCTCGGCCTCGGGAACGCCGTCGACGTCATCCTCTGCAATGGCCTCATCGGCGGGGAGCACCTGCAACGCCTCGACGACATGGCGGCAGTCCTCCGGGAGGCACGCCGCCTGCTCGTTGCCGCTGGCGTCCTGCTCGTCGCCAACCGCTTCCACGACGGCTGCCGCGCCGCCGTCGAGCGCTTTGCGGCCCTCGCCCGCACCGCGGGCTGGCACGTCGACGGCACCTGGCACGACCTCCGCCTGACGCCCTGATTCACTGTTTCGTGCGGCCGCGCGACGGACGCGCGACCCCATCCGGCGCGGCACCGCGGTCACCCCTCACGTGACGCTGCAGCGACAGGAAGCAGAGCAGGTCCATGAACTGGCTCTCACGCTCCGCGGGCGGCTCCGACGCGGCCATCAGGGCACCCATGATGCCCAGCGCGTCAGACCGGCCGGCAGCCTCCAGCTCGCAGCCCAGCGCTGCGATGGCGCGGCGCAGTTCCTCCAGGCGCTCCCCAACCAGGATCTCTGCGGCCATCGCGCTCGACGCCTCTGCAAACGCATCCAGCAGGAACTCCATACTGTCGCCGCGGGCCCGGCGGCGTTTCCGCCCCGTCCCCAGCTCACGCGCTTCGATGATCAGGTCGGCAAGCATCGATCTCCACGGGGCAATCTCGTCGTCACGGAGGAACAGGACCTCGGGCTCCTCGCGCTTGAGCATCGCCATGGCAGCCGTGTCGGCCTCGTCGTCGCGGGCCTCGAGCCAGTGCTCCAGTTGCCGGTGGCCCGCCAGGTAGTCCCTAAGGGTCAACGGCGCGCCCCCATCCGCCGACCGGGCCCGAGTATCCAGGACCGCATCGCTGCCGACATGCAGCTCCGTGTCGAGGTCAATGCCGAACCGATCACGAACCTCAGCCCGCTCGACGGCGCGCGCGGCGAGCCACTCGCGCAGACCGTAACTCACCATGTGAATCAGGAAGGGGCTCATGTCATCCTCGGGAGCATCGTGGATAAGCATGGCACTCCTGTGGATGATGTACGCATCCAGATGGCGCCCCGCCGACAGCATCTCGGGCAACTGACTCAGCAGATAGAACAGCAGCTTCGGCTCGTCGCCCTTGGCGAAGAGGACGTCGACAAGATCGGCGCTGCACTCGGCGAGGGCGTCGTCGCCAGGATTGAAGGGGCAGCAGAAGACCTCGAAATACGGCATCAGATCCTCAGCCGTGAAGCGCATGCCGGCAAAACGTGGTTCGTCGAACAGGGCCAGGGTGCGCGCCACCAAGCCGTCGTCGTCGTCGAGGGCCCCGAACGTCTCCAGATAAGGCTTCAGTTGGAGGCCGATTCTGTCGAGCTCCTTCTCCTGATGCTCGATGTCGATCTCAGGCGGCACCAGGCGGGCCAGCTTGGCGGAACCCGCGGGTACCGCCGGCAGGCCCGCCGTCGACATGTCCGGGCCGTTGAAGAGCCCTTCCCCGGAATCGCGGTCATCCTCGCCGAAGAGCGGCGCGTCGTCCTCCAGGGCCGCCTGCGACGCCGCTTCGGCCTCGCGCTCGGCCTCACGTTCGGCCGCCGCCGAGGCCTGGTCGGCCTCCAGACAGCAATGCTTGTACTTCCTGCCGCTGCCACAGTGGCACGGCTCATTCCTGCCGATCTTGGCCATGGTCTCTCTCGCTCCTGATGGCGCCCGAAGGCGCCGGCTGCTCCAGAGTGCTCCGCCCGCCGGCCGCCGCGAGCCACGGCAACGCCGGGCTCCGGCCGACTCGCGCGCGCGTAGCTCCTATGAGGTTTCCGCCGCACCGCTCACGAGGACAGGCACGACATCCCATACTCTCGTTCAACACCGCGATCCCGTCGAGAGCCCACGCGAAATCCTGCCGAAGTCGCCCTCTCCCGCAGGGCTGATCGAGGATCGCTTCAGCGCTCACCTGGCCGCCCTGAAGGGGTGCCAGAAGCGGACTTCCGAACGGCCCTGCCTCGCCCGGCGCCGCTCTTGATTCGCCAAGGCTGGCCCCCTATGGTCAGGGCCGATCGTCGGACGGCCGACGGCCTGACGCCCGGGCCTGGCACTCCGACAGCCATAAGGAGACCGCGCTGTGCCTCGTTACCGCCCTGCCCTCGTCACGGCATTGCTTCTGGGCCACCTCCTGACGCTCGGCGGGGCGCTGGCCGAGGGCGTCGATACTGTCCTCAGCGACGCCGAGTTCTTTGCCGCCCTCGACCTCACCCCGGCGGCACTGGCGCCGACCGCTGCGGCCGTGCAGGCCGGCGATATGCCCGCGGCGCGCCAGGCCCTGGCCGACTACTACCGCCAGCGCACGGGGGTGCCCTACGAGTTCGACCCGCACCAGGTCGACCGCGCCGTCGCCGGTGGCGATGTCGCGGTCAAGGGCGTCGCCCCGCAACTGGCGGGCGAGGGCTTCTTCGCGGCCAGGACCCCCGAGGGCGACCTGCAGTGGGTCGGCAACCCGCACCCCGGACGCTATCCCACCCGGATGTACTGGTGGGATGCCCTCGGCAAGGCCTACTGGGCCACCGGCGACGAGGCCTATGCGCGCCAGTGGATCTGGCAGCTCCGGAGCTTCGTGCGCCAATGCCCGGCTCCGGCGCCCGGTCAGCCGCCCGGCTCGGCGTACTGGAACACCATGGACACCGGCATACGCCTGCGCGGCTCCTGGCCGGCCGCTTTCCACTACTTCCTGCACTCGCCGACCTTCACCCCGGACGACCTCGTGCTCTTCCTCAAGTCGACCATGGAGCAGGCACGCTTCATCCAGCGCGAGCACCGCGGTTCGACCAACTGGGTCACCTTCGCCATGGTCGGGCTCTACAGCGCCGGCGCCGTCTTCCCCGAGTGCCGCGAGGCCGAGTCGTGGCGCCGCCACGCCGCCGGTGTCGCCGTCGACGAGATGCAGCGGCTGTACCTCCCCGACGGCTTCGGCAACGAGCTCTCGCCGGGCTACCACAGCTTCTTCACCAACTTCTGGACCCTGCAGGAGATCGCCCGGCGGGTTGGCCGCGAGAGCGATGTCTCCGCCGACCTCTACGCCCTCTCCGAGGCCCCGGTGGCGGTCATGATGAAGCTCATGACCCCGGATCGAAACGTCCCGCGCTTCAACGACTCGGGCGGCGTCGACGTGCCGGGCTTCTTGCGCGACAAGCTGGTGCACTACCCGCATCGTGCCGACCTCGCCTGGATCGCCAGCGACGGTGCCAGCGGCGAGCCGCCGGCCTTCACCTCGCACCTCTTCGACCATGCCGGCTACGCCATCATGCGCAGCGGCTGGGAGCGTACCGCCACCTACGCGGCCTTCGACGTCGGACCGCCCGGCAACAGCCACGTCCATCAGGATAAGCTCAACCTCGTGATGTGGGCTTACGGCCGGGAGGTCCTCTTCGACATCGGCGCGGCCGCCTACGACGAGTCGGCCTGGCGGCGCTACTCGGTCGACACCCACGCGCACAACACCATCCTGGTCGACGGCCGGCCCCAACGGCGGCGCTGGCAGCGCCCGAATCCGGCCCAGATGCCCTACAAGCCTCTCGACGACCTGCGCTGGACGACCACGCCGGGCTGGGACGCCGCCACCGGAATCTACGAAGAGGCGTATGGCGCGGTCGGCATGCCGGAGTACTACCCGTACCGCCAGCGCGAGGCCTTCCGAGCCGACTGGGCCCGGCCGGCCACCCACGAGCGGCGCGTGCTGTTCCTCAAGCCCGACATCGTGGTTGTCGGCGACCTCCTCACACCCACCGACGAGGCCAGCCACCGCTACCAGGCCCGCTGGCATCTCCTCAGCACCCGCACCGCCCCGGCCGGCAGCGCCGGCGGCGTGCAGACCGCTGACCCGGATCAACCCAACCTCATCGTCATGCCCCTGCTCACCGCCGGCCTGGAGGTCCGCACGGCCTCGGCTCAGACCGAGCCGGAGCTCCTCGGCTGGAACGCCCTCGGCAACGACCGCAACACCCCGGCGACGACAGTCACACATACCCTCACCGCCGCAGGACCGGCACGGCTCCTGACGCTGCTGCTGCCGCTGCGCCCCGGCCAGGCCGACCCGGTGACGGCCGTCGAGGCCGGCGCCGAGGCCGGCGCGGTCACCGTCCATCTGGCCGGCGGCCGACGCCTGTCCATCGCCTTTCAGCCCGGCCGTCTGGGCGGCCTGACCGCCCGCGAGACCCGGCCCGACGGCACCCCCGGCCGCATGGTCGACCCCTGAGGGGCGCCCGCGGGGCGTGATCGTGCAACCCGGGCGCGACAGGCGACGGACCGCGCGGTCTCCCTGCACAAGCCCAGGTCGCGCCGCCCCAATCCAGCGCTGCCGCGGGCGCCGTCCGGACTCGGCCGATCGGGCGCGTCAGCACGTCTTGTTTATCGGCAAGATCGGGCTAGATTCTGCCTTGGTCCAGGCGTCGAGCGCATGGCCGTCTTGGTCATCGTCGCAACACGCCAACAAGGGGTCTGCGAGACATGGCTGATCACAAGTACAATCTGGTTCCGCGCAACGTTCCTCTGGTCAACACCAAGTACCGCCGGATCGCCACGGCCATCCCGGTTCCCGAGTCACTGCCGATCTTCGAGGAGCTCCTGCGCTACGAACCGATCAGCATGCAGGGCCAGCCGCCGGTGATCTGGGACCGCGCCGAGGGCTTCCAGGTCTTCGACCGCTGGGGCAACGCCTGGCTGGACTGGTCGAGC
>JAGVUW010000856.1 GCA_019136035.1 Verrucomicrobiota bacterium
CAATCTCCAGCGCGATCATACGACCCCGGTCGCCCATGGGGAGTTCTCCTGGCAGGTCAGCAGGCCGCAACAGCCACAGGGGTGCCGCCGGCTGCGGCGGAACGGCGCGCCGCCTCCATGACCCTCAGCGTGGCCACCATGTCATGGATGTCCGCCACCGGCTTCCGGCCGGCGGCGAAGCTGTCGATGATGTCCTTGGTCTGGAACGGGTAGACGTCATCGAACTCGGTGCCGTCGATGGCCTCGTTGGCGCCGCCGAACTTCTTGATGGTTCCCTTGCCGAGCTTGTCGGTATGGACCTGCAGGCGGTCGGTGGAGACCGAGAAGAAGCGCTCGTAGCCATTCGGGGTGGTGTAGCTGATCTCGCCGACGCCGACCACGCCGCGCTGGTTGCGCAGGCGCATGGTGCAGAGGTCTTCCACGGGCAGGTGGTGGATGGCGTGGGTCCAGTTGGCGGTGACCTCGACGACCGGCGACTTGCCGAGGAGCAGGAAGAGGTCGATGACGTGGGCGCCGAAGTTCCAGAGCGGCCCGGCGCCGGCGCGTTCGGGCTGGAGCATCCACTCACAGCGCCACTCGGGGTAGCGCACGGGCGGCCCGGCCAGGAGGGCGTAGTAGTAGCGCTGCAGGGTCCCCATCTCGTCGCCCATCTCACGCAGGCGGCGCACGATGGCGTACTGGCGGCTGACCAGGGCGACGGCATTCCACAGGCCCGCCTGGGTCGCCTTGGCCGCGACCGCGGCAAGACGATCGGCGGAGATGCCCATCGGCTTCTCCATGTGGAAAGGCACCCGGTGCTCGACCAGCCAATCGGCCAGCGCGGTCATCTCGTCGTGCGGCGCATGGGCGAAGACCAGATCGGGCTTGACCTCGCGCAGGAGACGCTCGTAGTCGGTGTACTGCGGGGCGGTGCACTCGCCGGCACGGGCCCGGAACTCGGCCATGCTCGCATCACGGTCGGCGACCGCCGCGATGGGGTAGCCCATGTCCTTCATCGCCTTCATATAGAAGGGGGCATGCCAGTGGTGCAGTCCGATGAACGCCACCTTGACCATGATAACGAGGCTCCTTGTACGTCGCTAGGATAGAACCGGCCAAACCACTCCGCGGAACCCGACAGGCCGGCGTGCCGGGCGTGCGCAGGCACCGCCGCGAAGACTCGCGCCGGCCTGCTCTTCCAGGGCGTGACCATAGAGCCGAGGCGGCGTTTTGCAAGGCCGGCGACGGGCCGGCCCCGTAGGGCTGATCGAAGATCGCGTTAGGGCTCATCCGGTCACCCTGAAGGGGTGCCAGATCGTAGCCGGGGGTCGCGCGCAGCCCGACCCCCGGAAGCGCGAATCCACGAACCACGCACCCTGAAGGGGTGCCAGAACCGGACTGTCGAACAGCCCTGCCGGCCCCGCCTGCGCCCGCGCGGGCGAGGGAGGGCCGGGAAGGCCTCAGCAGTCGACCGCGTCGCCGCGGGCGGCCGAGGCGTAGATGGCGTCCGTGATCGTCTGGACCACCAGGGCCTTCTCCAGACTGGTGAGCGGCTCGCGGTCCTCGCGGATGGCCGCGGCGAGGTCGATCTGCTTCCAGTTCTTGGCGCCCTTCTGGGCCTGCGGTCCGGCGGCGGTCACCGCGGTCATGGTCAGGCGCAGCGAGCCCTTCGTGCCGACGAGTTGCCAGGCGCTCTCCTGGGCGATGGCCATGTACTCGCCGCGTTCCAGCGAGAGCATGGTGCCGCCTTCGCAGCGCACCAGGGCGGTGTAGTGCGTCTCGGCGTCGCTG
This sequence comes from Verrucomicrobiota bacterium, assembly GCA_019136035.1. Classification (GTDB taxonomy): domain Bacteria; phylum Verrucomicrobiota; class Lentisphaeria; order Oligosphaerales; family JAFGRS01; genus JAGVUW01. The sequence goes on from JAGVUW010000856.1 coordinate 1,771, forward strand.
CCGGGGGGCAGGTGCGCGAGGAGGTGCGGTGCGACCGGCCAGGTCTGGGCGAAGACCCTCTTCGGCTGGAGCTTCCAGCCGGTGAGTCCGAGGAGGTAGTCGAGGTCGTAGCAGCCCCAGTTCATGAGGAAGCCGCCGCCGTTGAGGGCGCGCTTGAGGCGCCACTCGGGCTTGGGGCTCGAGGGTGGCGGCGCGGCCGGGAAGAACGAGCGCATGTAGACGGTGCGCAGCTCGCCAAGGGCGCCGCTGGCGACGACATCGGCCGCGATGCGGTGGTGGGTGATGAAGCGGTAGCGCGACGAACAGCACGCCGCCTTGAGGCGGCCGCGGGCGGCGATGAGGTCGCGGACGTCCTGGGCATTCATGGCCACGGGCTTCTCGATGAGGACATGCTTGCCGGCCGCGAAGGCGGCCAGGGCCAGGGCGCGCCGGTGGCAGGCGGGCATGGCCAGGACGACCAGCTCGATCGCAGGGTCGCGGATGAGGTCGAGGCCGTCGTGGTAGACCCTGGCGGCCTGGTAGGTGGCCGCGGCGCGCTCGGCACGCTCGGGGATGAGATCGGCCACCGCCACCAGTTCCAGGCGGTCCGAGCCGAGCGACGGCTTCATGTGCGTCGGGCCGATAACGCCGCAGCCGATGACCCCATACTTGACACGCTGCATCGGTTCGTCCTCCTCCATGGCCTGGTCCCTGTACCCGCATGCGGGGCCCCGGGGCGCCCGCGGCGGTTACGCGTCCCGTAGCCGTCGGCGCCGGCGCGCGACCCCGGGATGGGCTCCGGTCGTAGGCTAGCGCCGGCCGGGGTGGTGTCAAGGGCCGGGCGGGCGCATGTCCGTTCCGTAGGGTAGTGTCCTCGGTGCTGGCCGTGCGCCGTGGGGTTCGTCAAGCTGGGGCACTGTGGGGGAAGAGCAGATGCCAGCGGCCGTTACGGTGG
>JAGVUW010000699.1 GCA_019136035.1 Verrucomicrobiota bacterium
GTTACGCGAAACCGGGCGCCTTCCGCATGCTGCTCTGGAAGGAATGGCGGCAGCAGCGTTGGACACTCCTCGGGATGAGTGCCTTGGCGCTGGTGCTGTTCGTGGCGGGAGGCTTCCTCAGCAAGCGCTGGAGCTTCGGCCTGTCCGGTGCGGCGTATGCCTTTGCCCTCTTGGGTGTCCCGCTGGTGCTGAGCGCGCGGGCCTTTGCCGGCGAAGACGAGGATGGCACCGCCCTCTTCCTGCGGGAATTGCCCTTCCGGCCCCTGCAGGTGTTCTGGGCCAAGTTCCTGGTGGTGGTGCTGGCGAGTTGGGCGGCCGCGGGGCTGTTGCTACTGCTCGGCTGGCTGTGGGCGGGGTACCCGGACGATGTGATGAGGATATCCCGCGCCGGGTACTGGTTCGCCCCGGTACCGGTCGGCATCTGGCTGTTGGCACCGGTGGTGTCGTCGCTGGCATCGATGCTGACCAGCTTGGGCCTGCGCTCCCTCGCCACGGCGCTGCTGAGTTGTGCGTGCCTCTGCCTGTGCGTCGGCTCCGCGCGTACCTCGCTGTTGCTTCTCGATGTGGCGGTGACCCGACGGCTTGTATGGGTCGCTGCGGCCGTGGTCGCGTCTGGACTGAGCATCCTGCTGGCGGCGTGGTTGTCCGCCCGGCGGCACCCTCGCCGCGTGGTGCAGTTTGGGCGCGGCGCGGGGGGCTGCACCGCGGCGGTCGCTCTGTTCCTGGTGCCGGCGATGCTTTCCGCGCTCTACGTCAGCGTGCTTGCAGCGCCGGAGGCGTACGTGCGGTGGACGTGGTGGCGCGGCCGCTTGGGCAGAGTGAGTGTCTCGGTGCCGGCTGTGTCGCAACCCGCGGCGATCCTGCTGCGCTGCGAACTGTACACGGGCGAGGGCGTCTCCCTGGCCATCCTTGATCCGGCGACGGGCCGCACGGCGTGGCTTGGCACGGCACCATGCCGCACGGTTCTGGCTCAGCAGTGGGGCATTAGGTGGTCCCCAGAAGGCTCGATGGTGGCCTGGCAAGGCCTGGAACTGGCCATGGGCGCAAGATACCTGAATTGGCTGAGCGACCGGAACAGCCGGGACGAGTGGCGCCAGGGCCCAGGACCGGAAGAGCAGGAGCCAGCCCTGTTCGCGTATGACATGGGCAGGCAGAGGACGACCTGCGTTCCCGACGGTATGGGGTACATCCTGTTTGAGCGCATGCCGAGCCCTTGGTACGACGAGACCACGATCGCAGGGGCCGTGCAAAGACCGCCGCGAGGGCTCTGCATCAGCTTCGCGAACATCAAGGATGGGACCGTGCATTCCAGCCCCGTGTTTCCAGGCGGCGAGGCGACCCTGCGGATGACGCGCTGTGCCGGCACCGTGGTGCTCCCCGGCCGCGCGGCGTGGCTAGCCATGGTGTGCAAGAAGGCGGCGGGCACCGGGGAGGAACTGATCCTCGCCAGGGGGGCTCCAGACATGCAGGCGGCAGCTCTTTTGCAGGTTCGTGACCCGGAACTCACCCGAGGCTTCTTCCGTGCGGTCAGCCCGGACGGCAAGTGGGGGCTGTTTTCCACGGCCAAAAGGCGCGAGGGCGGCGACAGCCGGTTGGATCTCGTGGACCTGGCCAGCGGGGCAACGCGTCGGGTGGGTTTGCCGCCAGAGGTTGCTGCGGCTCTGGAAGACGACGGCTTGAACTGGAGGTCGGTACTCACGGCCTTCTTCGTGGCTGACAGCGAACGGTTGCTTGTCAGTACGCAGAATCTACACGCAGTGTACGATCTTGCGCGCGATTCCTGGCAGGTCCACGCGCCGCCCCCTCCCCTCGATGCTCTGGCCTCCGGCGACGGGTGGCGACCTGCGCCGGACGGCGAACACCTCCTGCAGGTCTGTTACCATGTCACGGATGGCGCTTACCCGCAGGTGGCCAGGATCTTCGACGTGCGCACCGGCCGTTGGACCCGGCTACCCTTGGGGAAGGGCTCATACGGCGACGTGCAGTGGTACGGCAACGAGCACGTTCTTGCCGTGGATGGCCAGGGCGTCTGGCGGTTCGGCCTCGACGGCAGCCGGGAGCTGCTGTGGCCGCGGGACTAGGGGCTTGGCCCGGCAAGCGTGACGGGGTACCGCGAACCGCGCCCGTGCCGGTCGCAGCATCGCGGGCTCCGATGCGCGAGGTCCACCGGGACTTGGCGGACCTGCTTGTATGGCGTGAGCGGAGCTGTGTTCGGAGAGACGTACCATGGACACTCCTGCGATCCAGACCGATGGCCTCAGCAAGCGTTTTGGGCGGGTGGAGGCGGTGACGGAACTGAGCCTGGCCGTGCCACCGGGGCAGGTGCTGGCGCTGATGGGCGCCAACGGGGCCGGCAAGACGACGCTGATCCGCATGCTGCTGGGGCTGCTGCGCCCCGACGCGGGGAGCGCCAGCGTGCTCGGGCTCGATCCGCAGCGCGAGAGCGTGCGCCTGCGTCAGCAGGTCGGCTACGTGCCCGAGACGCACCACTTCTACCCGTGGATGCGGATCGGCGAGGTCTGCCGCTTTGCCGCCGGCGCGTATCCCACCTGGGACGCTGACACCTGCCGGGGGCTGCTCAAGACCTTCGGCCTCGATCCCGAGAAACGCATGGGCGGCCTCTCGCGCGGCATGACCGCGAAGGTGGCCCTGACCCTGGCCCTGGCGCACCGGCCGCGGCTCCTGGTGCTCGACGAGGCCACCAGCGGCCTGGATGCGGCGGTCCGGCAGGAGTTTCTCGAGACCATGGTCGGCGTGGCGGCTGACGAGGGCCGGACGGTGCTGATCTCCAGCCACCTCCTGAACGAGGTCGAGCGGATCGTCGACCAAGCGGCCTTCATCGACCGCGGCCGGCTGCGCTTCGTCGAGGACGTCGAGAGCCTGCGGGAGCGGTTCCGCGAGATCCGGCTGACCTTCGCTGACGAGGCGCCGGAGGCACTCGACCTGCCCGGGGCGCTGCACTCGACACGCCTGGGCCGCGAGTGGGTGGCCGTCATCGACGACGCCAGCGAGGCGCGGCTGGCCGCGATCCGCGAGCGGTTTCCGCAGGCAGAGTGCGCCTGCCGGGTCCTGGCGCTGCAGGACGTCTTCGTGGCGTTGCAGCGGGCGGCGGGGGCTCACGAGAGCCCGCCCGACTCATCGGCAACGGGCTCGGCCGGCCCCGACTGAGCCTCGAGGCCGGGCCTTCTGCCGTTTCAGCATAGCATGCCGTTGCGCAGGCAGGACGTTTTCCGATTACAGTAGTGTGCCATAGGGAGTTGTAGCGGCGGCCCCCGCAGACAGCCCGCAGTCAGCCCATGGATGGGGACTGGGAGCAGGTAGCCCGTCAAGGCGCCTCAGCAGCTCACCAGCCACCCCGCAAGGCGTTCCCGGAACCCCGAGCGATAGCCTTGCCTTATGTGTATAATGGAGATATACTCTTAGCATGGTGAAGCCCCACGATAGACTGCGGGATTGCACCGGGTTCCAGTGGGATGCTGGCAACGACACGAAGAACTGGGACGCTCATGACGTGACCTGCGCAGAGTGTGAGCAGGTGTTCTTCAACCAGCCGCTGGTCCTTCGGCGCGACCGGTCGCACGCGCAGGTGGAAGCACGCTACTACGCCTTGGGGCGGACGGACGCAGACCGACTGTTGCTCGTGGTCTTTGCAGTACGTGGGCAACTGATCCGGGTGATATCGGCGCGGGACATGACAGGCGGAGAACGGGGGTGGTACGAATCATGAAGAAGATCCCCGAGTTCAAGACGGAGGCCGAAGAGCGGGCGTTCTGGCGTCGCCACGACACGGGCGATTACGTGGACTGGTCCGACGCTACGCCGGTCGTCCTTCCCAGGCTGAAGCCCTCCACCAGGACCATCTCGGTGCGCCTGCCGGAGTCCATGCTTGAGCAACTGAAGCTGCTGGCCAACAAGAGAGACGTCCCCTATCAGTCCCTCATGAAAGCGTTCCTGGCGGAGCGCATCCACCGCGAGCTCCACCCGGCAAGATGAAGAGCGGGTACAGGCCGCCCGAGCCGACGAAGCACCGCGGCTGGGCGTCACATCGGGGAGAGCTGTGCGCGAAGAATGGGACCGCCCGGAGGGGTGGAACGGGCATCCGGGGAACACCGTGTGGTGCCAGCCTTGTACACGCCTCTCCTGGCGGCGACACCCCATGCGATCGTTGTTCCTCGGCCTGCTCGCTCTCGGGAGGCCGTTTGTGGTGTGCCTTCCGCGACGGCACTGCCTCGCATGAAGTATCGCGTCGCTGTGCTGTCGTTGCCGTGGCGGCGCGTGGACGCGTTCGCGTCTGTGGACACTCGCGCTCCACACCGGTGGCGAGCGATGTTTCGCCCTGCAATGGCCGGCGCCTGTGCGCCGGAGACGACGATGAAGTGCCGCTACACTTGGATGTAGCGGCTGACGGTTCGGGAAGTCGGGGAGGTGCCGACGCTCCGCGCCCCGAGATCGACGACGGCAGGGCGGCCGCGGGCCATCGGCCCGGTACACGGATGGCCTGGCGCCAGAGATCGCCAGAACGGCATGACGCGCAAGGGAGAGAAGGCTTGAGGGGAGTGGCCGCTAAGAGGCGCATGAGGCGCACGGAGAGAGGTGAGTGGGAGCGCTCTGCTTGACCCTCTTGCGATTCTTGCGCTTCTTTGCGGCAGAGCCGTCTTCCGCTTGCTGTGCCCGGCATAGCCGCGCCGCGGTGGACTGGAGGGGCGTCTGGCTGGCACGCACGGAACGGGCTGGGGGCCTCGCGGCGAAGCTGGGCGGCGGGGGCGGCACCCGGAGGGGAGGCCGAACGGGAGTTCGGCGATTCCGGACAGAGCCGAGCCGACGCTCGGCGGTCCCAGGTGCGGGGCGGCTGAGGGCAGCCGCGGACACAGGCGAGACGCCTGTGCCACTCTCGGGGACAGCCGCCACTACAAGGGCGCCGCAGCGCCCGGGGAGTGCCACTCGGCTCGTGGCGCCCACGCCCTCCGCGGCGGGGTCAGGGCTGGGCGGTCTCGGCGCTGAGGACGACGCGGAAGGCGTCGTCGGGGGCGACGGTGTACTCGAAGCCGCCGGCGTAGTTCCCGGGGTCGCGGAAGCGCTCGATCAGGGTCTGTTCGCCGAGCGAGACCACGCAGCCGTCTTCGCTGACGCCCTGGATGCGGTAGCAGGCATCCGAGCGGGCCGAGTTGGCGACGACGATCGACCGGCCGACCAGGTCGGCGCGGGTGACGCCCGGCGGCAGGAGCGACGGCGTGACTGTGATGCGGTTGTCGCGCCAGTCGGTGGCGTCGATGGCGGCGACCTTCCCCGACAGGATGCCGACAGGGGCGGTCAGCGCGAAGGCCCCGCAGCGCAGGTCGGTACCGCCGACGAGGCGTGCCGCGACGACCGCGTCGCCCTGCCGGCGCAGGAAGGCGGCCTGGCCCTCCATCGTGACGTCACCGGCGCGCACGCGGCCGGGTCGTTCCGCCATGATGACCACGTCCCGGCGGCCATCGGCGAGGGTGACCTCGACGGCAGCGACGAAGCCGCCGGTGGTGTTCTCCTCGATAGCCAGGGCCCGCGAGGTGCCTAGGAAGGGCGTCCGCTCGTAGGGCTCGAGGACGCTGAGGAACTGGGTCTCCAGGCCATCGCCGAGGCGGCTGCGGATGACGTAGGGGTAGTAGTCGTCGTTGTAGCGGTGGTGGGGCGGCTCGCCGATGGCGACGGCGACCTCATCGACCGGCGAGAGCATATAGAGGCGCAGGTGCGGGTCACGGCCTTCGGGGATGGTCCCATCCCGCTCGACGATATCCCAGTCGACCCAGGCCGTCGCCGCGGTGGCCTGGCCGCGCTGCACATCGCGGAGGTACATGAAGCCGGAGCCGGTGTAGCCATCCTCGAGAGCATCGTCGTAGAACTCGGCGTAGGGCACCTCGGGTCCGGCGAAGGTCCCGGTAGGCTGGCGGGTCAGGCTCAGGCCATGGTGAGCGAGGTCGCGGCTGGCGCCGTTGTTGACCATGCGGTGGTTCCGGCCGCCGCGGATCCAGAAAGCATCGACGACGTAGCTGTCGTCGCTGCCGACGTCGATCAGGGCCACGGCGCGGCGGTAGGTGGTGACGCCCTCATAGACCGGCGGGCCGCCGTCGATGATGGCGACCTGCGCCAGCGTGCCGGCGCTGAACAGGTCGGTCTTGCCGCTCCAGTTGGGCGACTGCTTGCGGTCGTTGACGAGCACGGTGTTGTGGCTGACGGTGTGGCTGGTCCAGCCATGGCGTTTCGGCCACATGCCGGTGAACTCCGGGTAGCCGAGGTCGGGGTTGACCGTGTAGCCCTTGGCGAAGATCCCGAGGTTGAGGCGGTCCTTGTGGGGGTGCGAGCCCTCCATGCGGCCGTACCAGACGATGGCGCAGCGCCCCTGGTGCTCGACGCCGGAGCCGCTCTGCAGGACGGCCAGGCCATAGCCGGAGTGGTTGGCGCTGACCACCGGGAGCGGCAGGGCCGGCTTGGCGGCCGTGAGGCGCTCGATGAACTCCTGCGGCCGGGCGTCGAAGATGTCGACCTCGCGTTGCAGCCGGGCAACGTCCTGGAAGGCCGAGAACCATATCTCGGCGGCGATATCCGGGGTGCCATAGGCGCGGTAGCCGCTCATGAGGACCTCCAGCGACTGCCGCACACAGCCGTAGTGCTGGGCCTTGCCGGAGTCACCGAGCGCCGGCGTGACCTCGTTGAGGCAGCGGAACGCCTGCGTGGCGAGGAAGATCTGCTTCATCTGCGGATAGTCGCGGTACATGTCGTGCTTCTGGTAGGCGCTGTAGCTCCGGAGGAGGTCCGCGACCGGCACCAGGCTGCGCGGGCTCAGCGAGTAGCCCGGCGCCGCCTCGAACGACGGGCCGTCGCGGCAGACGAGGTCGGTCAGGATGGTCGGGATCATGCCGCCGTCGGGGGCGAAGAGCCAGTCGAGGTAGGTCTCGGTGACGCCGGGGCGGTCCAGGGCGATCGCTGCGGTCGCCAGGGCGCGCTGGTGCGAGCCGACGTTGCCGGCGATACGGCGGTCGAGGACGGCCTGGCAGAACTGCAGCACCAGGTCGTCCTCGATGTGCCGGGCGATGTCGGCGGTCGTCGGCAGGGCCGCCAGGCCGGGCCAGCGCTGGCGCATGGCCGCGGCGACGCCGACCAGGGCCTCGTCCGTGAGGAGGGCGTCATAGATGACGTCGTAGGCCCAGGAGAGGTCGGTGGCGGTGCCGGTCTCCCAGATCTTGCCGAGGATCATCCCCTGCCCCGAGCCGCCATCCGAGATGCCCCAGCCATTCTTGGCGACGAAGCCGGCGTAGTCGATGTTGGGGTAGATATCGGCAAAGCGCATGAGCATGACGGCGGCCTTGTGGGCGTAGACCGCGTCGCCGGTCAGGGCGTAGGCGAGCGCGAGGTGCCGCGGCGCCAGGATGCACTCGCGCCACAGCCAGTAGGTATAGTGCGCGATGACAGTCAGGCGGTCCCCGCCGACTTTGAGGCCGAAGCCGTCGTCGACCCAGGTGCGGTGGTCGGGGTCGGCGGGGTCCGGGTGCTCGGCGTTGAACAGCAGCCTGGCGTCGGCCTTGGCCGGGTCGAACTCGCCGCGGTCGTCGAGGCCGGAGCGGTAGTAGGCGCCGTAGTCGTTGGAGGGGAAGAGGGTCTTGCAGCCCTTGCAGCGCAGTTTCCACGGATGCCGGGCGCTGTCGAAGGCGTAGCGGTCGTAACCGACGGCGCGGATCTTGAAGAACT
>JAGVUW010000691.1 GCA_019136035.1 Verrucomicrobiota bacterium
CGGGAGCATCACGGTAAAGGGCTGTTGCCAGAGCGCGCCGGGGTCGCCCTCGTGCTGGCCACCGATGAGGTCGCCATCCAGGTAGACCCAGGCCCGTTCATCGGCGCCGGCGAAGTGGATGCCGATGCCGCGGGTATCCGCCGGCAGGACAATGCGGAGCCGGTACCAGCCGGCGCCGTCGAGGCCGGGGAAGCCCTGGTCCTCCCAGAATCCGCCGGCCTCGATGTCCTTCCACGGGGCGTCATCGAAGTCGGGTTTGTGCCAGCCGGCGGTTTCGCCTTCGGCCTGGGGGTCCGGGGCGAACTTCCACAGGGTGAGGGTCTGGATCCGGTCGTATTCGGCTTCCAGTCGGAGGCGGGCTTCTTCGAGGCGCCAGGCGTTGTCGAGGCTGTTGTTGAAATGGTCGCTCATGCGCAGGGTGTAGAGGGACAGGATGCGGTCAGCGGTCAGGTCATTCATGGTCTGGGTGAGAGCGGCCACCGCGGCTTTGGCTTTCTGATAGCCAGGTTCGGTCGGGGCGCGGTAGTAGCTGTCGGCCACGTCCAGGGCGCTGGACCAGTCCCGCACGAAGTCGAGGAAGCGTGTCCAGGCGTTGACGGCCTGGGCGGCCCGGCTGTCGTCCTGGACGGCCAGGCTGCCGGCCGCGAGCAGATCCTGCAGGCGCTGCAGTTCCGGCGCCGGCAGGGCCGGGTAGCGGCCGAAGCCGAACCGGCGCTGGTTGGCGGGGTTGCAGAGTCCCTGCCAGAGCAGGTCATGGGCTCGCTGCAGGTCGGGGGCGGCGGCGCCGTAGAGGCTGCTGAAGTAGTCCTTCTTGAGGGCTTCCTCATCGACCCATGGGTTCCATGCCAGCCGTGCGCCCAGGTACATCAGGTAGCCGTCGATGCCGCCCCAGGTCTCGCTGCATTCCTGGTTGCTGCCCTGGATGCCGGCCAGATTCAGCATCCGGAACATGGCGACCAGGGCGTCTTCGTCGTTGTAGGCGTAGCGCGGATTGAGGTAGTGGTACGAGTAGATCACCACATTGCCGCCGGTCAGCTCGCTCCAGCGCGTGATCTCCTCGAAAGAAGCTGATTCCCAGGGGGCGCGGCGCGGGTCGCCGTCGGAAGAGTAGCAGTACATGATTCTGACACCGGGGGCGGGTTTCACCTGAACCGGAGGTTTGCGGCTGATCTGGTACGCATAGGTCCAGACCCCGCGGTCCGGCCGCGTTCTCCTGATTTCGGCGCAGACCTGATTGGCCAGGTTGATGTTGTTTTCGCTGGCCGACATCAGGTTGCTGCCGCTCGGGTTGAGGGCCAGGCAGGCCGGGCACTGGCACCAGAGCCGGGCGCCGTCTTCCTGAAACAGCGGGAAGTAGGTCTGGTCAGGGTGGCGGGTGAAGTACTCATCGGCCAGTCGGCCCAGTTCCCGGATCAGGTCAGGGTTGGTGGTGCAGAGCTGGGCTCGTTCATGGCGCCACTGGCCGGTGGCGCGGTCGAAGCAGAAGTACTCCGGGTGGTCCGCGACGTACTGCCGGGGCGGAATCAGCTTGTGGAAGTTGTGCCCGGCGTGTTCCATCAGCCAGAGGCAGCCGCCGCGGCGCTGGTAGAACGGGATGATCGCGGCGCGGTCGCGGATGCGCTCCAACTCGACGTTGTAGCGGTTCTTGACGGCCCAGTCCGCCATGTCCCAGAGATGCCGGGCGGAATCGCGGGCGTTCTTGTGGCTGCAGTAATGCGAACAGCGGTAGGTCATGAGGGGGCTGGACCGGTCGCGGAACAGGGGAAGGCGCAGGTCGGGATTCCGGGGGACGATCTCGCCATAGCTGAGAGGCATGAGAAAGCGCACCCCGGCCGCTTTTTCGAGGAAGTCATACACCGCATAGAGGAGGGCGCGCGGGGAATTGCCGGTGATGGTCACGGCGGTCTCGTCCAGGCACTCGCTGGCAAAGGCTTCGGCCGGCTCCGCGGGAACGACGCGCAGGCGGATGGCGCGGTCCTTCGGCAGCGCACGTCGGATGGGGAAATCGGCGCCGGTGGCCTTGCTCAGATACGCGGCCAGTTCGGTCGCCGCGAAGTGCTCGGTCTCGCCGCTGTCTGGCGACAGGTCTATGACCATTCCGGCGACAGGCACGGCCGCGGGTTTGAGCACGACGGCAAAGACGTAGGGCTGGACTTTCGGGTGGTTGCGGACGGCGTCGGCCATGGCCTGGGCCGCCGGCGAGAGGGCGGTGCGACCGTCGGTCAGGCGCAGGTTTCTGAATTGCAGAGCGGCATTGCCATTGGCGGCGGCTGACCAGGAAAGCAGGGCGCCGCCCCGGTCCAGCTCCATGTCGCAGTTCTTGCTGCCTTTGGTGAAGCGAAAGCCTGTGTTGGTATTGCGGACCAATGGCAGGTCGAAGTCGCGCCACTCCGGGCCGATCTCCAGGCGCCGGTAGAAGCTGGCCTGGTCATCGGCAGCCAGCCGGCGAGACAGGTAGAACGTGATCATGTGGGTCTGGCCGTCGCGGCTGCGTGCCGAGAAGGCGATGGTCTTCCAGTCCTCCAGGCGGACCTGGTTCTTGAGGCCGGCACGCTGCCAGCAGTCTTTGGCGCCGTCGACCGGAGGCAGGGTGAGCATGACGTCGATGGCGCCGTCGTCGCCGACCTCATGGTGGCCATGACCGGCCGGCACTTCCCAGGCAAAGTCGCTGCCCAGGAGCAGTTCGGACGCGATGGCGGTTGAGGTGGACAGGAGCATCAGGACGAAGGTCAGGTAACGCATCAGGGCCATCGGGGTCAGTCCTTATCATTGTATTTAGCAGCCCTCAGCCCGGCCTCGATGGCGGCCCCCGATACCTCGGAATCCGGGGGGGCATGAGGGACATTCCTGCGGTCCGATTCTCCTTGTACCATAGTCTGCCCGATCCGTCAACTACCAGAACCGACCTTGATGCCTCCTTGTCGTGCCGGAATAGCGCCATCCGGGGGCCGGCTGTGCCGTCCAGTCTGGAACGAGGCCGCCGAGTGAGAACGACTCGCCCGAGTGTGGTCCAGAACAGGGCGTTCAGATCGTCCGATGAGGCGGGGGCCTATGCCCTCCCATCTCCTTTTCGTGGCGCTCGGGGCGGCCGACTTCCGCTGGTTCTGCGCGGTGGCGGCGCTATGGTGTGCGGTGGCGGCAGGAAGTCTGCCCCAAGGAGGACGGCCCCATGGTCAAGCTCGGCGTCATCGGTTGCGGCGGCATTGCCACCCATCAGCTCAAGTCGGTCTGGCCCGACGGCCTGTTCGAGCTGGTCGCGGGCGCGGACATCCGTCCTGAGCAGCTCGAGGCCTTCCGTCAGGCCTTCGGTCTGCAGCGCGGCTATGCGGACTACCGCGACCTCCTGCGCGACGACGCGGTCGAGGCGGTGATGATCTGCACGCCGACCTGGCTCCATGCCGAGATGGCGATGGCGGCGGCGGCGGCCGGCAAGCCGACCTTCCTGCAGAAGCCGATGGCGATGTGTTCCTACGACTGTGTTAAGATCGCCCGCGCCTTCGAGGCCGCCGGGCTGGGCCTGCAGATTGGCTTCGTGCGGCGTTTCGACAGCGACTGGGGGACCCTCAAGCGCGTCGTTGATTCCGGCGAACTCGGCCGGCCGCTGGTCTGGCGCCAGATCGCCGGCGGGCCGGCTCCGGCGCGGCCCTTCTTCATGGACCGCATCGAGGGCGGCGGGCCGCTGATCGACGGCATGGTCCACAACTACGACTTCGCGGCGCACTGCTTCGGCGAGCCGGTCTGGGTCAAGTCGAATCCCTGCCGGATCCGTCCGGACACCACCGCCGTGGACACGGGCACGGTCCTCATCGGCTTCGAGCACGGCGACCAGGTCATGGCCTCATGGAGCTGGGGGCTCCCGGCCGGCGTGCGCGCCAGCTCGGCCACGGACGTCATCGGGCCGAACGGCGTGCTCTTCTTCCCGGGTTCCTACGACGCCAAGAAGGTCGAAGGCAAGATCGACCCGGCGACCGAAGGCGCCTACCTGATGGTCCTCAAGGACGGCGTGGAGAAGGTCATCCCCTTCACGCGGGGGGCGATGTTCCGCGACGAGCTGCGTCACTTCGCCGAGTGGGTGACCACGGGCGGCACGCCGCGTGTTGTGGCGGCTGACGGCCTGCGCGCGACGCGCATTGCCGAGCTGGCCCTCGGCGGCGGCGGCATGGTCTGATCGGCCGGTCACTCCAGGAGCAGGGCCGCGGTGACGGCGGCGGTCCAGTGGTAGTCGCAGATCGGCGCGATGCCACGGCCCGTGCCCAGGCGGCGCTTGCGGTCGAGGTCGCGGGGCGAGGTCAGGCCGAGGGCGTCGTAGTACTCGAACAGGCAGCCCTCGCGCTCGTACCAATGCTGGACCGTGTCCAGGAGGTTCTCCCTGAGCGCCTCGGCCTCGGCTGAGAAGCCATAGCGGCGCAGCCCGAGGACGACCAGGTAGCTCAGGTTGACCCAGGCCGGCCCGCGCCACATGTCCTTGCAGAAGGTGCCGCTGTCGAGGGCCTCCGAGGGCACCCGCACCGGCGCACCGAAGGTGGCCGGGTTCGAGAGGTGCGCCGCCAGCCGCGCCGCCCGCTCGGTGGTGGCGATGCCGGCGAACAGGGGCATGAACCCGGCGATGGTCTTGATCGGCACCAGGCCGCCGTCGTGGTCGCGGTGCGCATAGAGCCCGGCGCTCTCGAGCCAGAGGCTGGCGTTCACCGCCACGGCCACCGGATCGGCGGCGCGGTGGCAACGCTCGGCCAGGGCCCCCTCGCCCAGGCGCTCGGCGAGGTCGGCCAGGCACTCGTAGTCGTTGTAGAGGAAGGCAGCGAAGTCGGGGGCATCCAGGAGCACGCCGCGGTCGTAGACGCTGGAGTTGTCCAGGCCGGACTCGCCGCAGCGGCACAGCGGCTCGCCGCTGATCTGCCACTCCGGGAGGTCGTTGCCATTGCGGTCGCGATGGCAGCGGTCCCAGTCCAGGTAGCGCTCGAGCAGAGGCAGACACGCACGCGCCCAGGACGGATCGCCGCCCAGATCGAGGACATGCCGGGTCGACCACGCCAGGAGCGGCGGCTGCGTGATCGCGGAGTGCCCGCCGTCGGCCTGGACCATGTGCGGCAGCATCCCCTCCGGGGTGATTGCCTCGAGCATCGCCAGGATCTCGTCCTGGGCCAGACCCAGATCGACGTAGGCCATGCCGACGGCGTGGAAGGCCGAGTCCCAGAGCCACATGTGGCGGTGCGGCCAGCGGTCCGGCGTGCTCCAGCGGCGCCGGCGCGGGCCCTCCGCGGCATACAGGTTGACCTTCATCACCGAGACGGCCTTGCGCAGCAGCCGGGCCTGGCCCGGAGTCAGCTCCTCCGGGGCCTCGACGGCGCGCACGAAGCCGGCGCGCTCGCGGCACAGCGCCGCCAGGTCGGCCCGCACCGGCAACGGCGCCAGGTCGCCATCGGCGGGCGTGCGCCAGGCCAGCCCCCAGGCGGTGCCGTCCTGCCAGCCCACCAGGTCGCCATCGCCGACCCGCACCAGACGGCAGGGCGTCGTGCCCAGGGCCACCTCGCCGACCGCCACCCGCACCCCGACAGGCACCTCGCCGAGGACGGTGTGGTGGTCCGCAAAGGCAAGACGGTAAGGCCCGCCATCGGCCTCGCCGACCAGGGCGTCGCCGAGGACGCAGAGCCAGCGTCGTACCCGCAGGCCGTCGAAGCCGATGGCGAGGTCCAGCGGCAGACGCAGGCGGAGCCCGCCATCGACGCCAGCCGTGGCCAGAACCAGCGGCTCGGTGGCCCGCGTGACGCCGTCGACGCCGGAGAAGGCCAGCAACTGGCCCTCGCCCCAGAGATCCGGCATGAAGTCCATAGAGTGAGCCTCCCGCTCAGGCCGAAGCACCCGACAGGCCGCGCCGCGCTGACCGCGCCGCCCACGCCCAGGCCTCCGGCGACTGCCCCAACCATACACCCGACACCCCGCCGCCGCACCGGCCAGGCGGCGGGGAGACATGGGGGGACGTGGGGGGGCCATGGACTCCCGAAAACGACAGGAAACGATGGGCATCGCCAGGAAACGACAGGGGACACCAGAGACACCAGGGACACCGGCGCCACCGGGGACTGCGGTGCCCCCATCCTGGAGTCCCTTCCTGTCGCTTGAGTCCCTTTCCGGCGGGCTCGAGACCCAAGGCCCGGGAACGCTGGAGACACCGGAAACACAGCCGCCAGATCCGCGGGCGCCGGCGGCGCCTTGACAGCGGGCTGGCGGGGCCTTACGCTCACGTTGTCCGGAGCCACACGCAAGAGGGACCATGGCCATGCTGAACTCGACCGAGGCGCGGCTGCTCGAGGCTGTTTCCGAAGGCCGTCTGGTATCGCTGTGTTCGCGTCTGGTGCGCACGCCGACGGTCAGCCCGCACTCGGGCGACCGTGCGCCGGCGGGCGAGCTGGCGGGCCAGGAGGTGGTGGAGGGCGTCCTGCAGGGTCTCGGCGCCTGCACCGAGCGCGTCCTCTGCCGCGACGAGCTCTTCGACCGCGCCGGGGTGCTGGCACCGCATGGGCGCCAGACCGAGGGCCGCCCGAATGTCATTGGCAGCGTCACCTTCGGCGACGGCCGCGGCCCGGTGATCATGCTCGACGCGCATATGGACACCGTCGCCGTGGACCACTACGACGGCGAGGCCTTCAGCGGCATCGTTCGCGACGGCTTCATCCACGGCCGCGGGTCCTCCGACGACAAGCAGGGCGTCTCGGTGATGCTCGAGGCCCTGCGGGTGCTGCTCGCGTCGGGCCTGGAGTATCGCGGCCGCCTGATCTGCTGCAGCGTCGTCGACGAGGAGTGCGACGGCGCCGGCCGCGGCACCCTGGCCTGCCTCGAGCATGTCGGCCGCGCCGATGCGGTGGTCGTCCTCGACGGCTCCCGCGGCATGGTCTATCCGGGCTGCACCGGGGTCGTCACCGGCGAGGTCGTCGTCGCCGGCCAGGCCGGCCACGCGGCCCAGGGCACCAGCGTGAACGCCATCGAGAAGGCGGTGGCCCTGATGCCGGCCTTCGCGGCCTTCCGCGCCGCCCGCGGCGACCAGCCCGGCGCGATGAATCTGGGCGTCTTCCAGGCAGGCGACCACCCGGCGAATGTCCCCAACCGGGCCCGGCTGGCCTTCAATGCCAAGACCACGCAGGAGGACATGGAGGCGGCCCGCAAGGCCTACGGCCTGGACAACGGCCGGCTGGTCCGGGAGCTCTTCGAGCGCTGTCTCGACGAGGGTATCTGCCAGGACGCCTTCCTGCGTGAACACCGGCCGCAGGTGCGCTGGATCAAGGATGTCCCCGCGGCGGTGCAGTCCGCGGGTGCCGGCCTGGCTCTCTGCGAGGGCCTGGCCCAGGCCGGCGCCGACAGCGGCGGCGAGCGCCCGGGGCTCGGCCTCCTCGGCGGCTGGGGCGACATCGCCCACGTCATCCGCGCCGGCATCCCGGCCGTCGGCATGGGCGCCGGCTGGCCCGGTGCCGCCCACAGCGCCACCGAGAAGGTGGCCGTCCGCGACCTGGTCGGCACGGCCCGCGCCCTCGTCCTGGGCCTGCACCGCCTGTTGACGGGGTCGCTGAAGCCGTAGCCACGCGCCCGATTGGCAGCGCGCGCCGCGCCTAGCCTGATCAATTCACGAAGGGGCCTGACGGCCTCCTTCGCTCCATTGATCAGGCTTTGACGGCAGGGCCAGAAGGCTCCTGCCGTCGGTTCGGTGCCGAAAACCCGTCACTG